>CAZFUD010000028.1:20923-29088 GCA_964521705.1 uncultured Opitutaceae bacterium
GAAGGTGGATTGGAAATCCGAGCCAGTCGCCCTCCCTCTCGCCAAGCACTTGAACGAGAAAGCCCTGTTGGCGAAAATCGATACGAAATCTTCCGATGGCTACGAAGCCATCACTCAGCTCGCTTATCTCCGCCGGGTGAACTCCGGGCACAAGATCGATATCGCCTGCCTAAGTATCGGCGACGCTCGAGTCCTCCACATGCCGGGCGAACTTTTCGTGGAATATCAATTGGCCGCCAAGGCCATGCGTCCCGATCTGCAAGTCGCAATGGCTGCTTACGGTGATTATGGCACTGCCTACATCGGTACCGAAATTTCTTATTCAGAAGGCGGGTACGAAACTAGCAAGCGAGCCACTAATGTTGGTCCGGAATCCGAAGCTGTCCTTACAAGCATAATGCGACGTTTGCTGGATGCCAACTAGGGGCCTAATCAATCCAACCTATCCTAACTATTTTCGAATTCAAATTCTGGCTTATCATAAATGCTACGATCTCTCTTTTTACTCAATCTATTTCTGAACGGCTTCATAGCCGCGGCTCAAACGGTAGGGTCGCCCTTCGAGGAGGCCACACTCCAGGGAAAGCAGCGTTCCAGCTATTTGAACCAGAAGATTAACTCCGTATCCAGCGAAGCGCCACAAGCCAATTTGGAAGCGTTTAATGAGGAGATAGAACCACTTCTGGAAAAGACCTGCTACCCCTGCCACGGGCCCGATAAGCAAAAAGGGGATTTTCGAATCGATACGCTCAACCCGAACTTAGTCGAAGGGGGCGACGAACTCTGGTGGCTCGATGTTATGGACGTGGTCACCAATGGAGAAATGCCGCCAGACGATGCCGATGTATCCATCGCGGATGAGGAGCGCGGATTCATCGTCGACTGGCTAACCAATGAAGTCCACGTGGCTTCGCAAGTGCGACGAAGCGAGCATGGCCACTCGTCGTTCCGGCGCATGACACGCTATGAATACAACTACGCCCTACAGGATCTGTTGGGACTCCCCTACGATTTTGCCAAGAACCTGCCTCCAGAAACCGCATCCGAAGACGGCTTTGAAAACAGCTCGGAGATGCTGCAAATGTCGGTAAAGCAATTCGAGAAGTACAGGGAGCTAGGTCGTGGCGCTTTGGAGAAGGCGACTGTTCGTGGAGAACGCCCAAAGATGGTCTTCTACGGGATCACTATGGACGAGGCCATGGCCAAGCGGAAGGATCAGATTGTTGCGACCATCAATCGGAGAATCAAGAGCGGCGCGGTAGATCCGGAAGACTTTGAAAAGGAACTGGCGAAACAAACCCGACGGGAAGCACAAAACACCAGCCAATCCCACTACCTCGATACTGCTACTCGCGAAGGGTTTCGAGCTGGATACCGATACAGTGGAGCCAAGCAAGCTCATGCCCCAAGCCCGACTCTGCCTAAAGTTCCACCGGTATCGAGTAAGGTGGTCATCGTTCCCGCCCAGCAGGAAATCAAGTTCGATCTAGGGGACTGGCTTCCGGACACGGGCAATCTACGGGTGCGAATCCGGGCATCGAGGACGTCTTCTGCGGACGATAGCTATCCCAGCTTGCGATTGTTTTTCGGTTTTCAAGCGAGCAATAACTCGGAAGGAATTCGGCGTATCGGAAATCAGGATATGCCTATCGAAGCCCCTCCCGGCAAGCCCCAGTTTTACGAGTGGACTATTCCGTTGGGCGAAACGCCTCGAAATCTATTCCGAGGTATTCAAAAAATGGGGGAGATTCCCAATCCCACGGAATTTTTGGAATTCCAGAACATCCACCAAGATACGTCGAAAGGTTCAACCGCTGCGGTGCAAATCGACTACGTTGAGGTCATAGCTCCAGTCTATAAAAAATGGCCACCCGAATCGCATACGCGGATATTCATCGATAGCGGCAACGAGAACGATGAGACCCGATATGCTCGCGACGTATTGGGCGCTTTCATGCCGCGGGCTTGGCGCCGACCCGTCAGCGATTCGGAGATTGAACAAAAGCTCGAGCTCTTTAGAGCCCTTCGTCCAGCAAGCGACGACTTTCAGGAAGCCATGATCGAGACCCTAGCCGGAGTGATTTCCTCGCCCAAGTTCCTCTATCTCGTTCAACAGGATTCCATCGATGATAAATCCGGGCCAATGCGGCTGAGCGAATACGAATTGGCGACCCGGCTCTCCATGTTTATCTGGTCGAGTGTACCCGACCAGGAACTACGGAACTTGGCCAAAAAGGGGAAATTGAGCGATCCCTCCGTTCTGGCCCGGCAAGCGAAACGCCTCCTAGCCGATCCCCGATCCAGGCGATTCGCCAAGCACTTTACCCGCCAGTGGCTAGGCATGCAATTGCTGGACTACTTGGATGTCGACAAAGAGATCTACGAGGATTTCGACCCCTATTTGAAGGAAGCGATGCAGACCGAGTCCATCGCTCTGTTCGAGGAGGCATTGCGCGAAAACCGAAGCGTGCTTGAATTTATCCACGCCGACTACGTCATTGTTAACGAGCGACTGGCCCTGCATTACGGCATTTCGGACGTATATGGAACCGACTTCCAAAAAGTGGACCTGCCTCCGGAAGACGTGAGAGGCGGGCTCCTTACGCAACCGGGCTTGCTGGCCATGAATTCGGATGGCAAAGACTCCCACCCGCTCAAACGAGGCATCTGGCTCCTCGAAAGCCTGCTCAACGATCCGCCACCGCCACCACCCGCAGCGGTTCCAGAAATCGATCTGAGCGATCCGGAAATCCTGAAGATGACCCTCAAAGAGCGAATGGAGGACCATAGAAACGACCAGGCTTGCTATTCCTGCCATGCAAAGATCGACCCTTGGGGAATCGCCTTCGAGAATTTTGACGCCACCGGCAGCTGGAGGGACCGCATCGACGGGAAACCCGTGGATGCCTCCGCCCTGCTCTTCAACAAGCAAGAACTGAACGGAATCGACGGCCTGAAACGATTTCTCCTGGAAAATCGGCAGGACCAGTTCTGCCGGGCTATCACCTACAAACTAGCCACCTACGCCCTGGGGCGGCCTATTAGCTTCGCCGACAGGGCCAGCATAGACGACCTCGCTGCTAAGCACCGTAACAAAGGAGATGGACTTACAGACCTCGTTTCGCTTATAGTTTCAAGCGATCTTTTTCTAACGAAATAGTCGATTCTTAGCCCGAACAGGGGAATAATCAATTCCAGAGTTCCATCCAAAAGCCATCATGAGCGCCAAACTTTCCACTCTCGACCGTCGAAAATTCCTTCGAGGCCTTGGCGGATTCGCCCTGGCCCTGCCCGTTTTCGAGACCTTTACACTCGGAGCCCAAGCGGCTCGGCCATCGAACAAGAAGCGTTTTGCAGCCTTCTACATGCCTGACGGCGTGCCCATGCCGCTAAAGGAAGATCCCTCCTTCAACGACTGGAGCTGGTTTCCTCACGGCAAAGGGAAAGACTACACCTTCACCAAGTGCCTCGACCCCCTCGAACCCCTTCGCGATGAGATCACAATCTTCGGAGGTCTTTCCAATCCAGCAGTCCGAGGCGTGCATGGCCACTCGAACGCCGATCAGTTCCTAACCGGAGCGGATACGGGTGACTACGGCGACTACCAAAACGCCATTTCCCTCGATCAGGTCTTTGCCGCCAAGGAAGGGGAACATACCCGCTACTCGTCGCTGGTATTGTCCACGGACGGAGGTACCGGTTCACCTCGCGGAGCCCATACCATTTCCTTCAATGAGGCTGGGCGCCCCATTCCAGCCGAGCACAAGCCGAAGCACATCTTCGACATGCTTTTCGTCAAAAGCAGCAAAGATGCCGCCAAACGACTGGCCATGAGCAAGTCCGCACTGGACGATTTGATGGCCGACGCTCGCTCGCTCAAGCGACAGCTTTCCACCAAAGATCAGGAGCGACTTCAGGAATACTTGGACTCCGTTCGCGATACGGAAATCAAGATCGAGAAGGCCAAACGCTGGCTCGATATTCCCCTGCCTCAGGTTGACATCGATCATCTGAAGCTCGATATAACGCCAGAGGATCCACGGGTCTATCTCCAGACCATGTACGAGTTGATCTACTTGGCCTTCAAAACGGACTCCACCCGCACGGTGACCTACCAGCTCGGTCGCGAAAACGGGGTGGGCGTCAGCGACTACCTGGCCCGAGCGGTGGGCTTCAATCTCACCCACCAACTCAGCCACAAGACCAAGGAGCCAGACGGATACAAGAACTTCGGCACTTACTGCAACTTCCTCAGCGAGGAATATGGCCGCTTTCTCAGTAAGCTTAAGGCAACACCCGAAGTCGGTAGCATCGGCAACATGCTGGACAACACGGTTCTCTTGTTCGGATCCGCCTCCAGCGCTTTCCATCTATCGAGAAACTATCCCCTGATTCTTGCCGGCGGAAAAAACATGGGCTTCCAGCACGGGCAGTATCTCAAGTACGGATCTGGCAACGAAGACAACCAAGCTACCTCAGGGATTCGCTCCGATGTTGGCTGGCGCGGAGAAATGACCTTCGAAGAGCTTCCGCTTTCGGATCTCTACTTGAGCATCCTTCATAAGCTCGGAGTCGAAACCAATAGCTTCGGCGGCAGCTCCCGCGCACTCACAGGAGTGTAAGCGGCTTCCCTGAGACGTTCCTTCAGGTGGCGCGAGACGTCCCCGGCTCGCGGACATTCCCCTATATTCATTTTCTAATTCGAATACCCACGCATCCAAACATGAGAGCGACTGCGATCCTTTCCACCTTTCTCATTAACGCCACCCTTTCAGCAAACGCTGAAACCCTGAAAATCGAATCTCAAGCCGATTGGGTGAGCGCCATCGCCTCATCAAAAGGCCTGGTATTCGAAGACGGGCTGGCTTACCCCACCGGAAAATCGGGCAATCTCAAAACTAAGATCCAGAAATTCGATACAAAACGATCCGCCGATTCCTTGGCAATCACCCAATCGCCCGTTTGGCAGAACTGGAACCCCATCGAGAACCTAGGCCCATCGAATCTGCAAGACGCCCCCGTTCTCTTAACATTAGGACCCGAAAACTACTGGATATTCGGACGTTACGGCACCGGTCAGCCGCGACCAAGACGCGGCGAGCAGCCAAAACCTTTGCCCCTATTCGATCCTGAGGCAGCTACACTGGAGGGCTTTGATATCCCTCTGCAAAGCACCCGCTTCCCCAACCAGTATGATGCTCCTGGAGGTCTCAAACCAGGCAAAGGAGGCTATCATGCTTGGCAGAGTCGTGACATGAAAAATTGGGTACATCATGGACCGATAACCGAGCAATTCTCTCGCTGGGTTACCAGTGCGGAGCAGATCGATGGAAAGACTTTGATCTACTACGATTTTCCCAACGATCAGGACCCTCACGTTTATGTCGACGAGGATCTCTTCGATGGTGAACCGGGCAAGAATATGGGGATCGCTGTTCGCGATCCTTCCCACGGTTCCGACGCGGGATTCATTCGCGACCTCGAAGGGAATATGCACGTCATCATAGAGGATTGGAGCCCGATTAATGCCCGCAATCGGTCCTGGGACTCGCCTCTTGCGGGTCACGCCGTAAGTCCCAACGGTCTGGATGATTTCGTATTTAAAGCCCCTGCCGTAGATAACCGAACGACCCCTACCGGCAAGATCGCCACCTACAAGCACCCGCACTGGACCAAGGAGGATCCGACTCGCTTCAAGTCCGATATAGCCGAATACGAAATCCACGAGCCGGAGCAGGAAGCCTACGGCGATTGGGCAGCCATCTGCATTGGTGGACAGTATTACCTTTTTGGGGACTACGATCCCGCAGGTGGGCATCAAATGAGCGTGGGCTGGTTCACCTCATCCTCTATCGATGAGGAATTCACTTGGTGCGACCATATTGGGAACGGCCACCCGGACCCGGACGTCTGTTTCGCCGAAGGCCAATTCTACCTGGCAACCCAACAAGCAACCGATTTCGTCAGTCCAGGGCCCTGGGTAGAAACCGTGGAAGCGCGTGTCGGTGTCGACACCAACAACAATGGCAAAATCGATCAGCGGTCTAAGTGGCAAGTTGTCAGAGAATCCTACGACTGCATAGATGGGTTCTCCAAGCAGATCGCCAAGATGCCCGCCCAACTAGATCTTTCGCAATTGCCCGATGGATACGGATTCCAGATCGAACTTAGGGTCAAGGACTCAACCGAAAACAAGTCCAAGCCAATGATTGATGGGCTGGAACTAGCGTTCGATTAGGCTCAATACGAGTGCTAGATAAACGAAGCTGAACAACCGAACAATAGACGATTCGGTTCCTATTTACTGGAGGCAGCGGCAAAGCCGGTCGGCATGTCGTGCCCTATCTCATCGAATCGGGCCACCGCGTTCTCAACGTAGACAAAGTTCCCCTCCAAGCTGATGAAGTCGACAATCGGATCGCTGACATTACCGACGCCGGCCAGATGTATGATGCCATGGCATCCTATGCTGGCTTTGATGAAATGCTACCAGGAACCGGAGTCCCGAAGTTCGACGCAGTCGGACAACGAGTGCTACCGAGTAAACACCATCGGAACCTACAACGTTATCGATGCGGCATCGAAAATGGGTATCCGGAAAGTCGTTTTCGCCTCATCCGAAACCACCTACGGCATCTGCTTCGCCGATGGCGAATTGAAACCCGATTACTTACCCGTCGATGAGGATCACCCCACCGTTCCTATGGATAGCTATGCCATGTCCAAAGTAGTCAACGAGGTCACGGCTCGATCCTTTCAGCAACGGTAGGGTGCCGACATCTACGGGCTCAGAATCAACAACGTGATCGAACCCCAGGAATACCAGGCCAACTTTCCCGCTTACATGGAGAAACCAGAGCTCCGGTTGAGGAATATTTTTGCCTACATCGATGCCCGGGATTTGGGACAGATGGTGGATCGCTGCCTAAAGACTGACGGCCTGGGCTACGAGATCTTCAACGTCTCGAACGATGATCATTCAGTCAGCGAAACCAGCCAAGAACTGCATGCCAAATTCTACGACGGAGTGACAATCGCTGACGACCACGGATCCCAGGAAACCTTTTATTCCAAGGCCAAACGCATGCTAGGCTTCCAGCCCCAACATAGCTGGCGCAAATATCTGAACTCGTAACCCTTCCCTAACCGAATTTGGCGCGGGGCGATGAAAGCTCTCCAATACAAGCTTCAGCGTGTGAATGCGTATTCGTATGCGAGGCTTCCGCCGACCTTGTAGTGTCGCATGATGAGTTGGCGTTCGCCCGCTTTACCCGGTTTGATTTCACCACTGAGAAAGCCACCGATTATCGCCAAGTACTGATGCTCGTCGGCTCTCAAATCTAGACTGAACCCTCCTGCGTGGGCCTCGGTCGTAGCGCCTGAAGAGAACTCATGTGTGCCCGTTTCGCCATCGATGCTATGATACTGCCAATGTCGGTCGCCGCAGATAACGATAACATTGTTCTCCGCGCAAAACTGGCGGATCTGCGACCCTTCGTAAGTCCAATTGGAATTGGCGTAATTGTCTTTCTTATTTTCCCGGTCAGGGCCGACCACGGGCGTCGGAGAAAAGAGGATTTTGAACGGGGCATCCGAGGCCCGAACACCTTCCATGAACCATTTCTTTTGCTCGGGCCCCCAAATGCTTTTCCCTGCCCCATCTGGCATGCGATTGGGGCTTCGGTAGTCCCGGCCCTCGACGATCCAAAACTGAAGATCCTTGCTCCAGCGTCGGGTCCGATACGTGGGATCTCCGATCGGCACCTGTTCCTTGAAAATGGCAAGGCCATCGTTCCAGGTTAAGTTGCCCACGCTTTGCCCCGGGATGCTGTCATTGGTCAATGTGTCATGATCGTCCTTGATAAAAAAACTGTTTATGCGTCGGTGGAATTTCACTACATCCGAACATCCATACCAGCGGTTCCAGTGAAACCGGGCCAGCTCAGGCGTAAGGGCGTCGACATCCCCGCCCGCGCTTTTCTTGTCATAGTAAACGATATCGCCAAGATGCACGAAGAAGTCAGGATCGAAATCCAGCATATGATCGTAAATCTGGATACCCGCCGTTCCTTTATCGCGCGTAATCCAGCTCTGACAAGTGGACACCACGAAATGGAACGGGTCGCTTTTCTTCAGTCCCGGAGCCGTCTGGAAGGAGGCGGTCA
>CAZFUD010000029.1:0-29015 GCA_964521705.1 uncultured Opitutaceae bacterium
GGGGGAATCCAGTCGGGGATCATCGCGGTCACGATAGTGGCTTGTTGCGTCCGGATTTTTCGCGAGCGTAAAGTGGATCAACGAGTTGAAACGCTCTCCGTTACATTGCTGGGGATTATCTATGTCCCTTTCATGCTCAATCACCTGGTACGCCTCATCGAGCTACCGGGAGATCCCGAAAAAGGCCTTATGCTAGTCGTCTGGCTAATTGTTACCGCCAAATTTACCGACGTAGGCGCTCTACTTTCCGGGAAAGCCTTTGGGCGCCATCCCATGTCACCCGTGACAAGCCCCAAGAAGACATGGGAAGGAGCGATTGGTGGATGCATCATTTCCGTTGGACTTGGCTTCACGCTAAGCTATCTCGCCCGCGATGCCTTCCCCGCCTTCTTCACGCCCTTGTGGGGCACGGTTCTCGCCTTGCCGATGGCCATTCTCTCAATCGTCTCCGATCTCGTGGAAAGCATGATAAAACGGATGGCTGCCCAAAAAGACTCGGGCTCATCCATTCCCGGAATCGGTGGAGCCTTCGACTTGACGGATTCGCTGATACTTACCGCTCCAACTGGTTATTTATTGCTCGGCCTCTTGGCTTTAGGAAACTGATGGAGGATCGTAAGAGAATCGTCCTTCTCGGCGCCACGGGCTCGATTGGGACCAGCGCATTGAAAGTAATCCGCCGACACCCCGACAAGCTAGAGCTCGTTGGCATAGCGGCCAACAAGGATTCTGAGCGGCTAGCGGAGATCGCCCAGGAATTCTCGGTGAAGGAGGCCTGCCTATTCGGCGCGAAAGCCTATTCTCAAGCTCGTGAAAGCGGGCTGTTCTCTGAAGACACCAACCTTTCTTCTGGATTGGAAGGCCTTAATCGCCTCGCCTCACTAGCATCCTGCGACACCGTATTGGTTGCCGTAGTAGGCACTCAAGGTCTCCTACCCTCTCTGACCGCCATCGAGGCTGGAAAAACCTTGGCCATCGCCAGCAAGGAAATCCTGGTCCTGGCAGGAAAATTCATCATGGAGGCCGCCAAACGGCAAAACGCGCTTGTACTACCAGTCGATAGCGAACACAACGCCTTGTTCCAGTGCCTACAAGGCATCCCGCGAGACCAGGTATCGAGAGTTATCTTAACCGCTTCGGGTGGCAGTTTTCGCGATACTCCAATCGAACAGCTCGGTTCGGTCACACTCGAGAAAGCTCTCCAGCATCCCAATTGGGACATGGGGCCCAAGGTGACTATCGATTCCGCCACCATGGCCAACAAAGGCCTGGAAATGATCGAAGCCAGTTGGTTGTTCGGTATGGCTCCCGAACAAGTAGATGTCGTCATTCACGCGCAAAGCATCGTCCACTCGCTAGTGGAATGCCTGGATGGGTGCGTGATCGCCCAATTGAGTCCGCCGGACATGACATTCGCCATTCAGCACACGCTCCTTTATCCCGACCGAGCCGAGCCTGTTTCTAATACGCTCGACTTCCGGCAAGCATTCCAACTGGACTTCCAGCCGCCTAACTTAGATCGCTATCCTTGCCTCAAACTGGCCCGCGAATGCATGCGCGCAGATGGAATCGCTCCGGGCATTTTCAACGCCGCCAACGAAATAGCGGTAGACGCCTTCATTCAAGATCGTATTAAATTCGTTGAAATCTCTAAAATCGTGGAGAAAACGCTCGAATTCATCGAAAACAAAGAACCCAATTCGATTGAGGAAGTCTTGAAATACGACGAGGAAGCCCGATCGGTCGCAAGCCAACTAGTCAACGCGCCTCAACAAGCCCTATGAGCACTGCATTCAGTCAAATTTTCGACAGCGCCTGGTCCATTTTTATGGTGGTTCTCTTTTTCGGGGGCTCCATTTTCGTTCACGAACTCGGTCACTTCCTCGCTGCCAAATGGCGTGGATTGCACATCGAGCGATTTTCCATCGGCTTCGGACCTCGTCTCTTCGGTTGGAAACGCAACGGCATCGACTACCGCGTTTCACTGCTTCCACTCGGTGGCTATGTGGCTTTGCCGCAATTAGCGGACATGCGAGGAATCGAAGGGGAATCGTCGGCGGACATAGAAAAAATGGAGCCGATTTCCTACGCTTCCAAAGTCATAGTCGCCGTGGCAGGAGCCGTCTTTAACGTGCTATTCGCGTTCGGCCTAGCAACCTTGCTCTTCTTTACCGGCCAACCAACAAATGAACGGCAAAACTCTGTAGAAATCGGATACATATCCCAGTCTCTGGTAAATGAGGATGGGGTTAGTGCTCCATCTCCGAGCAGCCAAGCCGGACTCAAGGAAGGTGACATCGTTCGCTCAATCGATGGAAAATCCGTCGAGAATTGGACGGATATTCACCAGTCAATCGCCATCAGCTCAGGCATCAGCGAAGATGGTCGTCGCAAGATCGACTTCGAGATCGAGCACGATGGAAACGTCCAGCAACTGACAGTTTTCCCAATCATTTCCCAGTATCTCAAAACCCGGCAAGTTGGATTGGGACCCGGCTATACGGTGATTATCACAAAATTGGCAGACAACTCCCCAGCCACCAAATCTGGTATTCTTCCTCAGGATACACTTATCGAAATAGATGGAGAACCCATTCGCAGTATCGAGTTTTTCAGAAACGCGATTGCCGATAAAGCCGGAATTCCCGTTTCCCTCGTTTTGAAACGCGGTGAAGAGAACATCGAAACAACCGTGACTCCTGAGAGCGTCGAGATCCGCAAAGACGGAACCCGAAGCACCTTGATTGGAATCAGCGAATATACAACCAACGCGGATCTTGCCTACGTCAATCCATTCGAGCAAATCAAGCAAGTCACAATCACGACCTGGGAAACGCTCGGCGCCCTATTCAATAGCCGGTCCGACATCAATTTGAGCCACATGAGTGGGCCTGCCGGAATTATCCGCATATTCTATAACTCAGCTCAGTACGATATCCTCTTCGTTATCTGGCTTACGGTTTTGATTAATATCAATCTGGCCATTTTCAATCTGCTCCCGATTCCCGTTCTGGATGGCGGGCATATTCTATTCGCTACGATCTCGAAAATCAAAAAAGAAGCTCTGCGTCCCAATCTGGTGGCGTCCATCCAAGGGGGATTCATGCTGCTCCTCTTCAGTCTCATGGTTTACGTTACCTTTTTTGACGTGAACCGATGGATCTCAGATAGTTCTGATACCCGGGAGTACGTGGAGCAACGAATTACTCCAGTATTCGGGGAGACCAGCGAAGATAAGTCCAACGATTCATCCATAGACGGAGAAAAGTAGCATGAGTGGCTACTGCTCCTCGCGTTTCGCCACAGTCCGACGGCCTAGCCGGGAAGTATTTGTCGGCAACGTAGGTGTTGGAGGGAAAAATCCGATCCGTATTCAGTCGATGACGACCACGAATACGCAAGATGTGTCCGCTACAGTCGCCCAGTCGATCGCTCTCGCTGAGGCGGGATGCGAGATCATCCGCATAACCGCCCCAAACAAAAAGGCCGCCCAAGCCTTGAAAGACATTCATCGGAAGTTCAGAGACGCGGGATTCAACAATCCTCTAGTTGCGGATATCCACTTTCTTCCCTCAGCCGCGATGGAAGCGGTCGAACATGTGGAAAAAGTGCGCGTCAATCCCGGCAATTACGCGGATAACAAGAAGTTCGCCATTCGCGAATATTCAGATAGTCAATACCAAGATGAGCTCGAGCGCCTGCATAGAGAATTCTCGCCTCTAGTATTGAGAGCCAAGGAGCTTGGCCGCTCAATGCGCGTTGGATGCAACCACGGATCGCTCTCCGATCGCATCATGAATCGCTACGGGGACACGCCTCTTGGAATGGTGGAATCCGCTCTGGAGTTCCTTCGGATTGCCGAAACGCACAGCTACCGGGAGATCATATTGTCCATGAAATCCAGCAATCCGAAAGTCATGATCGAGGCCTACCGGTTGCTGGTGGAAAAGATGGACGCCGAAGACATGTTCTACCCTCTACATCTAGGCGTTACCGAGGCAGGAGACGGAGAAGACGGCAGAATTAAAAGCACTATTGGGATAGGCAGCTTGCTCATGGATGGGCTGGGCGACACCATTCGTGTTTCCCTAACGGAAGATCCCGTTTACGAGATACCAGTAGCGAAAGCCCTAGCCAGGAAAGCTATGAAGCAATGGGCAGTCAGGAGCCAGCCAGGCGATAAACCTGATTCGATCGATCCCTATTCGTTCTCTCGAAGAACCACCCATCCCGTCGAGCTCGCTCCTAACATTAGGGTTAATTCCGAAACGCCTCCTTCCGTCATAACGCGATCGGCAATCCCAATTACCAAGCCGCAGGAGCTCGCGGGCGAACTCAAACAAGCTAGTCTCATTCTTTCTGATACGCCTATCGAATCGCTATGGATTCGAGTGGATTCGCCAGAAGATTTCGAAACAATTCCGGAAGCTAGCGAGGCGGTTAGCAGCTTCGTTCCTTCTTTAACCCTCGAAATCGCCCCAGAAATAGATCTGCAATCGCTCTCCAAAGGTCTGCCTAAAAACAGTCTTCCTCTCGCCTTGCTAAGGGACTTCGGCGACGAGGATTACAGTCAGTATATCAGATTCTTGAGAATTTGCTCCGATTTCAATGCCGTACCCATCGCGGGTCTTGGCCCGGATTGCGAAGACGGCATTTTTTCAGAACCTGCATCCAATCTCATTGTTACGCTAAGGGCCAACCTTTTGCCTGAACCGCCATTTCATGAAATCGGAATTTATCGACGCCTTGCGGAAAAGCTGAGAAACTGGCGAAACGCATCCCCAATCTGGATTCGAAATGGACGAATCCCTTCAGGGGAACAGACAGGATTCCTAGATCGGCTCCTGGATGCTAGCCTTCTTAGTGGCAGCCTACTGTGCGACGGCATTGGCGATCTAGTCAGCATTGAATCCGAGCCCGATCTCGCTCGAGCAACCAAGCTCGCCTACAACCTTCTACAAGGAGCCGGAGCTCGCATTTCCAAAACGGAGTTCGTCGCCTGCCCAAGCTGCGGTCGCACACTGTTCGATTTGCAAACCACAACCCAGCGCATTCGGGAAAAAACAGGTCACCTAAAGGGCGTAAAAATCGCCATCATGGGCTGTATCGTCAACGGGCCTGGAGAAATGGCAGACGCTGATTTTGGCTATGTCGGCGGAGCCCATTCAAAGATCAACCTCTACGTCGGTAAAGAATGCGTCCGCTACAACATCCCAGAAGGTGAAGCTGATGATCGCCTGATCGATTTGATCAAGGAGCACGGAAAATGGGTGGATCCAGAAAACGTCAGCGCCTCTTGAGCTCAAGGTGCGGAGGCGATCGTACAAACCTCCACGGTTTGGTGCTAAATCAGGGCAATTTCCCAAACCTTCTAGCAGATGGTAAAAAGCTCCCTTGGAATACCAGGGTTTTCTTGCCTCTGCGTTTCAGGCCCTTATCAATACGATCACACCTAAGTTCCTCTAATGGCGTTTGGCAAATTGTATCTCGGTGTCGACGGTGGTGGCTCCAACACACGGTCACTGCTGGTAGACAGCCGCTTCAACCCCGTTGGATTAGGGAAGGCTCTCGGCTGCAATCCGCACAACTGCGGCTACAAAACGGCAGGCAATCGAATCGATGAGTCTATTGCGAACGCCATCGATTCCTTGGATTTCGATGATTTTGAGATCGATGCAATCTATTGCGGAATTGCAGGAATTCGCACGCAAGAAGAGAAGTCTCGTTTAGCCGATTCTCTTGAGGACTTTAACTGGCGGCGGGGGACCAGGCTGACGATCGATTCCGATCTTTCCATAGCCCATGAAGCTGGCCTGGGAAACACACCCGGAATCTGTCTGGTTATAGGCACCGGGGCCGCTTGCATAGGAAAGAGTGAATCGGGAACCATTATCACTCACAGCAACCGCCTGCCAAACGGCGATGAGCCCGGCAGCGGCTACGCCATAGGACTCGATGCTGTTACCGCCGGCTTGGTTTCAAGCCCAAGCAAAGAACGCAACGAGGTGGCTGAAGCCGCCAAAGCGCTCATAGAGCTCGCTCATTCCGGCGATATAAAAGCTCGAGAAATTCTTGATCAAAACTCCAACGCCATCGCGGATCTCGTTTGCAAAACCATGGAAGATCTCGATTGGGGCTCTGGCAATCTGGCAATAGTCTTGACGGGTGGTGTCGGTTCAGCAGACACGCTCTACCGCGTACTCGTTCAGGAAAAGCTAGCGTCCCTGAATTCGAAAATCGTTTTTCGATTCCCTCAAACTTCGGCCGTGAATGTCGCCGCGAAACGGGCGTTCGCCATGATTTGAGGACAAAACCGTCTGCTGGCCACGCTAATCGCGATTCCCGGCAACCATGCTAAGCAAATACAAGAGGTAACTCAGAGAACTCACGAATGCCGCTACATAGGTGAGCGCAGCCGCATTTAGCGTCTTATCCACCCCTACCATTTCGTCTTTGCCAAGGATCCCAAGGGCAACGAGCTCTTTCTTGGCTCGAGCGCTAGCATCATACTCCACAGGTAGCGTAATTAACTGGAACACAGTCAACACCACGTAGCATAGAATCCCCAATTTCAAAAGCGTGTAACTGAATGCGCCGCCGATGATGAAAAATGACCCGATCATCACGATGGGCAAAATGCTGGAGGCAATATTCGTGATGGGCACCAATGCCATGCGCGCTTTCAAGGCTGCATAGCCAACCTTGTGTTGAACCGCATGCCCCGCTTCATGAGCGGCCACGCCAAGAGCAGCCAAGCTCGTTCCATGATAGTTCTCTTCGCTGAGAGCCAATTTTCTACCTATCGGATCGTAATGATCCGTGAGATGACCCCTTACTTTGACAATCTTTACGTTGGAAATGCCAGTATTCCGCATGACGGCTGCTGCCGCTTCCGCGCCAGTGATCTGGCCTCGAGAAGGAACCCTAACATACTTGTTGTAGGTCGAAGACACCTTTGATTGGGCCCACATAGCCAGTATAATCGTTGGCACCACGAAAACAAGATAGCCCATGATCGAGCCCCCGCCTCCCATATAAACCGCTAACACATCATGTATCATAGTCGTTTCGATTATTGAATGCCTAGAAAGAAAGTAAACCCCATTCCAAGTTCCAGCAAAGATGGGTTAAATAACCGATTTTCTTTCAACAGTCGTATGCAACCGGGACACCTTCACGAATTCCCAAGCGCATGAAGGTGCCGGGACCACCCATTCCACCTAGTCCAATCCGCTACGAACCAGCAAAGCTTCCGGCTCCGGTTCGCGACCCATAAATCGCTTGAAGAGCTCCATCGGGTCTTCTGAATTCCCCTTTGAAAGCACGCATTCCCGGAATGCCATTCCCGTATCCCGATTGAAGACGCCTTCTTTGGCAAACCGCGTAAACGCATCCGCGTCCAATACCTCCGCCCACTTGTAGGAATAGTAACCAGCCGCATACCCGACTGGCGACGAAAAGAGATGAGAGAACCGGCGGACGATCGTGGGTGGCTTAGTTTTTAGCGGAATTGAGTAACTATCGATTTCCTCCCTTGTGAGTTCATCGAGGTCGCCATCGTAATATTTTTCTGGATTCAGATGCAGCTCCAAATCCATCTTACCCAATGCCAGCTGACGCATCATGCCGATCGCCGCGTTGAAATTACGAGCAGCTTGCATTTTCTGGTAGAGCTCTTCTGGGATCGGATCACCCGATTCATGGTGCCGGGCAAACACATCTAGGCTCTCCCGGTTCCAGCACCAGTTTTCCATAATCTGCGATGGCAATTCGACAAAGTCCCAGGCGACATTGACACCGGAAAGCGACTTTATCTCCACATCGCTCAAGAGGTGGTGCAAGAGATGGCCGAACTCATGGAATGCCGTTTCCACTTCATAATGAGTCAGCAACGCTGCCTTGTCGCCAATTGGGGCGGTAAGGTTTCCGCAGATCAGCCCAAGATGCGGCTCGCGCTCCGAGTCCTGGGATCCCGGCACTCCGGTATCCAGAAAGTTCATCCAGGCCCCGCCTCGCTTTTCCTCCCTCGGATGCCAATCCGCATAGAAGCAGCCCAATAATTCTCCAGATGCGTCGAGCAGATCGTAAACTTTGACATCCTCATGCCAAACGCTCGCCCCATCACGCTCCCTAATCTCAATGAAAAAGAGCCGCTCAGCAATCTGGAACATGCCGTCCAAGACCCGATCGATCGGAAAATAGGGGCGCACCGCTTCCTCGTCGAAATCGTATTTTCGCTGCCGTAGTTTTTCCGCCCAATAAGTAGCGCTCCAAGGTTTCATACGCTCGGGCTCCTGACCAGTCTCTTCCGCTACGAAGCGCTCGAGTTCGCCGATTTCTCGGTCGAACGCCTCCTTTGTTTTGCGATGCAAATTCTCAACAAAGCCTAGGGCCGCCCGGCCCGACTTGGCCATTCGACGCTGCAAGGCGTTATCAGCGAAGTTGTCCTTTCCCAGTAATTCAGCTTTCTCCGCTCTAAGCTTCAAAATCTCTCGGATCAACTCGGTATTATCGTAGGGGTCATCAGCCCCAACCTTGGAAGAGGCTTCATAGAGCTCGCGACGCAGACCCTCGTCTTCGGCGAATTTCAAAACCGGCATTATTGACGGGGCATGAAGCGTAAAACGCCATACCGGCTTCTCATCGGAACCTAGCTTCTTCAAGAGGGCGCTTTGCCGGGCTCCGGCACGGGCGGATTCGGGTAAACCGGCAAGACGAGATTCATCTTCGATAATCAGTTCGAAAGCATTCGTGGCATCCAATACGTTCTCCGAATATTTTTGGGTTTTCTGAGCCAGCTCTTTATTGATCCCCTCGAGTCGCCGCTTGCTAATTTCATCCAGATTCGCTCCCGCCTGCTCGAAATCGGCCACCGTTTCCTCGAAAAGCCGCTTTTCAATGCCCTGCAAGTCAGCTGCCGCCGCCTTGCCTGCAAAATACTTCAGAGCTTGCCACAATCGGGGATTCAGAGGAATGCCAGTGTTGAATTCCGTCACTTTGGGAAGCATCTGATTGTAGGCTTCCCGCAGCGATTTGGAATCATTCACCGACGTAAGGTGTTCCACCCTTCCCCACGCTCTCGAAAGAGTCTCGCCAGCCTCCTCAAGAGCTAGAAAAGTATTGTCGAAGTGCACGTCCGACGCATCCACCTGACAAATAGCCTCGATCTCCGCCTTTGCCTCTTCCAATGCCGCTTCGATGTCACTCTCAACGCGATCCGGCGTAAGTCGCTGCCAATCGACCAGCAATTCGGAACTAAGAAATCCGTTTTCATTTCCCATGAGGAGACTACCAATCTAATCTTTCTCCGATCGGCAATGCCGTTTTTGAAACATCGACCACTCGCGAAAAGATTCGGCTCATTGGAGCAACACGATCATCTTTGACGCCCGCTACTCTGATTAACGGTTACTTCACGACGAATAGCGATCCACCTCTCTCCTCCCACTCTTCATCTAAGATGGCCCAGCGCTCATGGTCGCGCCATTCGCCCCCAATATTCAGATACGCTTTGGAGAAACCTTCTTTCCGCAAACCCAGTCGCTTAGCCAAGGCGATAGAATATGTATTGGCGGGCTGGATATTCACTTCCAATCGATGCAAACGCAACCTGTCGAAAACATCGTCTAAGACCAACGCTAGTCCTTCGGTCAGATACCCGTGACCTTGGAAGCCATTAAAAGCCCAGTAGCCTACGAAAGCGCTGTTCATGGCCCCCCGGATTATCTCGCTCACATTCACGACCCCGACAATCTCCGCGTCTGTCTTGCGGCATATGAAATAGCCTTCATACCTGGGTTCTCGTAAACGTTCCAAATAGTCCTGAAAGCCTTCCATCGACGTTGGCGGGTATACCCAAGGGCGATGCATAGCTATACTATCGCGAGCCTTTGCCACAAAAGCCTCCGCATCCGTATTCCTCGGTTCACGAACGTATACCCGCATGACCAACAATTTTCGCGCAAACACCTTGAAGGCAAAAGAATACTCGAGACGATTGCAGTCCCAAGCATCAAAATACATACCAATCAACTTACTCGCCCTACGCGAGATGTCTTAAAGTTTCCCAATTTTCTCCGCGAAAATCTTATCCAGCCGAATTCTCCTGGCTTTATGACTATTCCTAACACTACCAAGGCCCTACCCTACAGCGAATTTGGCGATCCAGGATCATGACAAACCTTCGCCAATCTCTCAGAGTCGCGCGCCCACCCTGCTCCAGTTTCCCTCGATAATGAACAAGCCGCCATGTTTTGGATCAATCCGGCCACAGCTTGGCGAATGCTCAATGGTTTCGCGGATCTGCATTCCGGTGATTGGATTATCCAAAACGCCGCCACATCGGCGGTCGGGCGCTTCGTGATCCCGTTCGCGGCTACCCAAGGCATCAGAACGGCGAACTTAGTTAGTAACCTGGAGGGCAAATCCTCACTTGAGGAGATCGGCGCGGACCTCGTCGTTGAATACAACCGCGACGCTGCGAAAATCTTAAGAAAGACCATAGGCCCAAACAAAGCTCATCTGGGATTGAACGCAGTCGGTGGCAAAAGCGCCTTGACAATCTGCAAGCGCCTCGCTGATCAATCTGCTCTGGTAACCTATGGGGGCATGGATCGCGAGCCGGCCCCAGTCCATTTAGCGGGGCAAACCGGAAAAGCGCTATTTAATACGGATGGACAATAGCTAACTGCCGATGGGTTTTGGGACTCGATCTCCACGCCTTTTATCCTCTGGACAGATAGCAACTCGCTTCCTAGAAATACGAATTCATGGCAGACAAGCCGTACCAGTTTTCCCGCCAGGCGGAAAATCTCATAGCCAATCTGAGAGGCGTTCCAGAGGATTTCAGTCCCATTGTTCGGGAAACCGTGAATATGGATGTCGTTTTCGACAAGATTCTCCGCAAATACAAAATAGGGGTGGAGTCTCTCGAGGATCGGATTCGTGAAAAGTGGATACAAATCGTCGGCCCAGCCAATGCCAACCATTGCCATCCCATTCGAATTGAGAACGAAAGCGTTCTTTTCATAGCCGTATCAAATCCCATAATACGCCAGGAGCTGCAATTCAACCACGCCATTATTCTCCGCAACCTCGCCTGCATCGAAAACGGGAACCGGATCCGGCGAATCGTCTTTCGTTCAGGCTAGCTGCTTGAGACAATTCGACAACTCCCTTTGGGAGGATTCGGGTAAAGAGATCATTGACCTGAAAGGCCCTTGTAATCTGACTCGAGACTCGCAACCAGCAAGCAGACCCAAATCGATCCATGGCAAGCTCCCGAAATCTAGCCAAACGCATTCAATCCCGAGCTGAAAAGGGATTGCGTTTCGACTTGGATACTCCGGGCAAAGACCGGCTTTCAGACTGTCAGGAATTCTACGAAACCGAGAGGGAATGGGTCAAAGAGCAGCATCGCGCTGGCGCATCCGGCCTGGAAGTCGTTTCCGCCCTCACCGCCATCGTAGATTGCCTAGTCAAAACCCTCAGCGAGCCAGCATTCGTCTCCTACAGACAGGCGGCCGATGGCAACACCGTCGCTATCTCGCTAGTCGCCATTGGCGGATACGGAAGATCCGAGCTTTGTCCATTGAGCGATGTTGATTTGATGTTCTTGTATCCATCGAAGACGAGCCCGAAGTCCCTGGAGATCGCCCAAGAACATCTAGTTCAGAATATCCTCTATATATTGTGGGATACGGGACTGAAAGTCGGACACTCCACTCGAACCGTTGACGACGCCTTTACCGAAGCCCGCAAGGACATCCAAACGAAAACGGCTCTACTCGAGTCGCGCCTAGTATGCGGCTCCCACTCCCTGTACGAAGGCTTTGAAAACTCCTACAATCTCTTCTACCGTAAAGAGGATCCTAAAGGGTATATTCAGCAACGTCTACGGGACCAGCGCGACCGACGCAATCGTTACGGAGCCACCGTCTTCATGCAAGAGCCCGACATTAAGAATGGCGTGGGCGGGCTCCGCGACTACCACAACACCTTATGGATGGCACAGGTGCGGCTGAACGTCAGCGATGTCGATGGCCTCGGCAAGCAAAACTACCTCCGCAAGAACGAATTGTCCGAATTCAAAGAGGCCTACGACTTCTTGCTTCGCACGCGAAACGAACTCCACTTTCGGAGCACCCGCCCAACCGATCTTCTCTCACTCGAAATGCAACCCAAAGTGGCCTATCGGCTCGGATACCAGGACCGCAATCTCCTGACTCGGGTCGAGAAATTCATGAGGGACTATTACCGGCATGCCGAGAATATAAACCGCATCTCCAAAACAGTAGAAAGCCGACTATCTATCATTTCCCAGCTAGGGGCTGGGCTCAATCCCCTAAAGTCCATAAAGAGCCTACTCCTAGCTCGCAGGACGGAACGCGTTCGGGAAATCGATGGATTTGTCATTCGAGGACCGGAAATTGGCTACATTGACGAAAACGTATTCAAAGAAGACCCCAAACGCCTAATACGCGTCTTTAGGCATACGCAACAGCACAAGCTAGCATTGGACCTTGATTTGAGCTCCTTGATTCGCGAATCCGCCGGACTCATTGACGATAGCGTTCGCGAATCCTCGGATGCCAATTTAAGTTTCCGGACGATTCTGCAGGAGAGCGGCGACGTATACCCCACCCTCAAGCTGATGCACAGCCACGGGATCATCGGGAAGTTCGTTCCGGAATGGGGCCGGCTTACTTGCCTCGTTCAACATGAGTATTACCATCGGTACACCGCGGACGAGCATACGTTGAATACCATCCTCGAGCTCGACAATATTTTTTCCAGCTCAGACCCCATCTACGAACGGTACCGGAACGAGATACACGAGCTGCGGTTGCCCAATCTCCTCTACCTGATTCTTTTCCTGCACGACATTGGCAAGGGACAGTCAATCAAAGGCCATGCTCAAATCGGCCTGGAAATGGCTGAGCCAATTCTCGAACGAATGCAGGTATCAGAGGAGAATCGTGAACTCGTCCTTTATATCATAAAGAACCATTTAGAAATGGCTCGCTTCTGGCAAAAGTATGATATCGACGATCCCGATACCGCTCGCGTCTTTGCCGACCAAACCGAATCGGCGGAAAAACTCCGTCTTTTGTTTATCCATACATTTTCCGATGCTCGCGGGACCGCCAAGGGATTGTGGAACCAGTACAAGGAAACCCTGCACTCGACACTCTTCTCTCGCACCATGGCAGAGATGAAGGCCGACGGCAGGATTGAGGATCGGTATGAGAGAAAGCGGAAATCGCTACTCGTTTCCCTCTTGGAGACCGGCATACCCGGAATCGCCAAAGAAGAAATATCCGCCCATTTTGAAAAGCTGCCGGATCGCTACTTCATACACAATTCTCGCGACGACGTCGTTCTTCATATCGAGATGATCAATCAACTCTTTCGCGAACTCGCCCAGACCGAGTCCGCCGAATCGCTCACACCCATCATCGATTGGAAAGAGGACATCAACCGCAGCCTAATCGCCGTAAACGTTGTCACCTGGGATCGGGCTGGGCTTTTCCACAAATTGGCAGGTTCCCTCAATGTGGCTGGATATAGTATACTGAGCTCTCGAGCCACCTCGCGAAATGACGATATCGCAATCGATACGTTTTACGTAACGGCTAGCGACGACAAATCGAGGACAGTCGGCGATGCCACCATGATTTTCGAGGAGTGCGTCAAGGATGCCCTGATAGCCGGATCCGATTTGTATCCGGTATTGCAGAACATTATCCACAAATCCTCCCAAGATCTCTTCGCTGAATCGAATAATCCTCTTCTCGAGTCATTCCAACCGCAAGTGCGAGCCTATGTGGACGAAGCTCTCGACCGGACGATCCTTGAAGTTCAAGCTCCCGACACATTGGGGCTTCTCTACTCGATTGCCAAAAGGGTCTTCGAACATGGCTTCGACATCAAATTCGCCCGAATCAATACGGAAAAGGACATCGCTATTGATACACTCTATATCGAACCAGCCGATCCCAGCAATGAAGCTACCAACGACCGTCTGCAGTCACTCCAAGAAGCCATTTCTGATGCCGTCGTACGCGAACAGGAAGCGGTAGCTGATTAAGATCCTCAGGCCACCGTCCACTCGGAAAGGTAAGAGAATGTCCAAGAATTCGCGATTCTGCGCAAAGCTAGGGCTGCTTGCTTGTCTGGCCGTCGCCAAAAAAGGCGGGCCCTCAAGTAGCTAATACAAACATCCATTTCGACTGATCCGGCAATTGAACTTCGACGTAAACTAAACAGAGTCTTATTGATTATAAGCATCGGGACGTCGCGTTCCACCCTAGATTCAAAGGTCAAAGGATGGAGCTCGACCTCCGGGCGAGCTTCAGTTGACCCTTTTTACAAAACCCAATGAAAACCATACTCTTCTCCCTCGCAGTCTTGGCTTTAACCTGCCTAAACAACTTCGGTCGCTCGCCAAATGTCGTGGTAATTCTTACGGACGACCAAGGCTGGGGTGATCTCAGCATCAACGGAAACCGAAATCTCTCCACTCCCAATATCGATCGCCTCGGCAATGAAGGGCTGACGCTCGAGAATTTCTACGTATGTCAGGTGTGCGCGCCGACCCGCGCTGAATTCCTGACAGGACGATACCATCCGAAAACCGGCGTTAGCGGCGTCTCGACCGGACAAGAGCGCTTGAATGTGGACGAGACCACGATCGCCGATGTATTCAAGAAATCTGGCTATGCCACTGGAGCATTCGGCAAGTGGCACAATGGCACTCAACCTCCCTACCACCCCAATTATCGAGGCTTCGACGAATACTACGGATTTACTTCCGGCCACTGGGGACACTACTTCAGTCCCCCGCTGGATCACAACGGCGAGGTTGTTCGAGGAAATGGATACGTGGTAGACGACTTCACAGACAAAGCTCTCGAATTCATCGAAACCAACCAAGCGCGCCCTTTTTTCTGCTACATTCCCTACAACACACCGCATTCGCCCATGCAGATCCACGATCGTTTCTACGATAAATTCGAAAATGCGGACATCGAGAGGCGCTTCCGGGATCCAGAAATGGAAGACCTCATGATGACTCGAGCAGCGCTCGCCATGTGCGAAAACATCGATTGGAACGTCGGCCGCGTTCTTTCCAAACTCGATCAGCTGGAATTGTCCGAAGACACGATCGTACTGTTCTTCACTGACAACGGTCCCAATTCGTATCGGTGGAACGGCGGCATGAAGGGCCGCAAGGGGGCCATTGACGAAGGCGGGTTACGCTCACCATTCCTGATGCGCTGGCCAGAGAAGATTTCGGCCGGCAGTTCGATAGATGCCATATCTGGAGCAATCGATCTCCTACCCACACTCGCGGAACTCGCGGGGATCGACTACGATACCGGTCATCCAATCGACGGCCGCAGCCTTCTACCGCTAATCGAGAATCCGGAGGCCAACTGGGAGGAGCGAAACTTGCTATCGATCAAGAACAATCAAGTAAGCATTCGGACGCAACGGTTTCGTCTCGATCACAATGGCGCGTTGTTCGATATCGAAAACGATAGAGGCCAACGCAGCGATGTTTCCGGCAATCACCCAGAACTCGTTTCCCAGCTTAGGTCTTTAGCCGAAGCCCACAGAGCGGAGATGACCAGAGCCTTTGAAAAAAACCGCGGTCGGCCTTTCACTGTCGGCTACGCGGCCTCGACTACCCTTCCAGCCCGAGATGGCACTGAGCATGGAGAAATCAAACGGAGCGTACGATCGCCAAACAACTCTTTCTTCACGAATTGGACACGAACTGCAGATGCGATCACCTGGCCAGCTAAGGTCGTTGAACCTGGAGACTATGAAGTCACTGTCTTCTACACCTGCCAAGCGGGCAACGAAGGGGCGCAGATTCGACTGACGTCAGGGCGAGCATCTACGAAAGTAGCAACCGTCACCAAAGCTTTCGATCCGCCATTCTACGATAAGTCAATCGAACGCATGGCGGAATCCCATTATTGGATGAAGGAATTCATGCCTCTGCCTCTGGGAATACTAAGCCTACAGTCCGGCGAACAAATACTCAAACTGGACGCCCCAAAAATTCCTGGAAAGTCAGCAATTGACGTACATTCGATCCGAATGGTTCGACGGAATTCCTAACTGCGACACTTCTAAAGCTCGCTCTCGATTTGCGTACACTATTTGCCTTTCCGTAAGTAGATCCAATTGTAAGGTGTCTGCAGCAGTCAAAAACAGTTTCACGCTGCTGTCGTCGCATATGGGATCCAAGCGGAAAAGAGGGCTCTGGCGGGGTTCGCTCGCCGGAATGGGCTGTGTTTTGGGCATCGGAATTGGGCTCTATCTTGGACGTGTGCAGGTAGCTCAGTTGCTAACGGATCGAGCGCTTCGCCAGAACGGTTTGGAGGATTGCCATCTGCAATGGAAACACCTCAATCCGAGGGCTTGTGAAATTGGGGAAATCAAAATTATCACCGACTCATTCACGCTGGAAGTCGATCGATTGCGAATAACCTACGACCTGGGAGACGCTTGGGAAAACAAAGAGATCGAATCCATCGCGATTGATGGGCTCTACCTTTTCTATGATCTCACCGGTCCGTCCATCTTGGACTACGATCAGTTGGATGCGACAATCAAAGAAGGTGTTCCCTTTCCGCTAGGTTCTATCACGGCCAATGACGCTACCTTGGACTTGCTGACGGATATTGGTCGATTCGCCTATTCTGCCTCAGCGTCAATCGAAAAATCGGGGCCCGATAAGATTAAAGGCAAAGTATTGGTGGAATCCGAATCGGAATCAGTTGAACTGCAGCTACAAGCTGGAGATCGTATTGACTTTCTAGCGACGCTTAGCGTCCCTCAGATCGCGAATTCACTATCGAAATACAAAGCCGATTGGATAGAAGAGCTCGGATTAGCAAATAGTCCAGATATCGCGTTGACCGATTTGTCATTGGAAACGTCCGGGTCTTTCTACGGCATATCTCCAGAATCGGTAAGGGTTTCGTTCCAAGCCGGTCCCATTTCATATGCGACTCCGGATCTCGAATTCCAATCCCATCCCATTTTTGGCGGTTTCGAATTTGAGGACGACGAGATTCGAAACATTCTCCTGAATACCCAGTTCGACAAAATCGCGTCTGGTGGACACCGCTTATCCAACCTCCCTCTCAAGTTGACCGCCCCGAACTCGTACAGCCCGCGTTTGGAAATCGGGAGGTCGAGATTCGAATCGGAGACCGGTGAATCCGCCGAATTTTCGGCTCTGGTAGATTCGCAATTCGAAGAGGACCTTGATTTGGATCGTTTCGAGTTCGATCTCTCTTTATACACTCTCAAAGCAAATGGGATCGAATTCTCTCCATTGCAGGTCAAGGGAAGCGGTTCTCCGACATCGGCCTACTTAGAGTGCAGAGCTCTGAAACTCGTATCCCATCCATTCATACAATTTGAAAATCTGCAACTGAATGCAAGCGGCTTAGATTCCGAGAACCCTCTGATTGAGCTATCCACCCAGCTCCAGAATCCGCTTGAAAGCAAGACAATCAATCTGGGATCCTGGATCGCGGAGGGAACGTTGTATCCGTCCAGCGAACCCCAAAACGCCAAGATCAAGCTGACTCCTGTAAGCGGCGCCTTCGCCGTTTCCACTCCCAGCTTAAACGCAAAGGGAGTCGGCGCGCTTTCCGTCGAAGCCAATCGCTGGCAGGAATCCGATGAGATTGCGGCCGCAATCGATATTGCTGCGGAAAACCTCAACGCATCTCACTCTGATTGGTCGCTAAATCAAGGCTCGCTTAGACTGGGCCTCGACACGAATCGGATAGCTTTACCAGAAGCTTTAGGCAAAAGCGCCTCTCCAATCGATCTTGCCGAATTCCTTCTTCCTCAGCTTCAATATGAACTCGCTATTGGCGGCAATCAACTCCATGGACCCGCGAATTCCCAATTCCAGTGGATTTCCGGGAACCTAATCTCCAAGGAACCCACTGACGATCGCCCTATGCACGCGGCCCTGTCGCTGAACGTCGGAATCGGACGCTTCCCTCCCGAGGAATTTCAGCAACTAAATTGGCTATCGTCGATATCAGGAAATTTGGGTGCAGCATTCCTAAATTCGAAAGCTAAGCTGCTTTTTGAGGGAGCCGAAGTCACTCTCAATTCAATCCAGTCATTCAAACTCGAAAACGGATCGTTGTCATCGGATGGCGAATACGAAGTCTCCGGAATTGATCTCGCCAGCTCCGATATCCTATCTCGCTACATCGAAAGCATGGAGGGATCGATCGTTTCTGGAAAGCTATCGTTTAACGGAACCACCCAAGCGGCAAATGAAACCTGGGACGCTTCCGCTGAACTACGACTGCGTGAAGGCTATTTCGCATTACCATCACAAGAGTTAACGATCGATGGTATCAGCGCGACTATCAACCTCGATTCCATAACAAGTTTGGAAACGCCCCCCTCCCAATCTATTTCCGCAAGTTCAATCATCTTTGGCGATCTGCAAGCCACTAACCTCCAGAGCGAGTTCTCGCTGCCTTCGGACGAGCTCCTTAAGGTCGAAAGCGTCCGTCTCGAGACCTTCGACGGCTACGTTTATCTCGAGCCTTTCGAATTGGCGATCGAAGATCCAAACGCCAACCTACTTGTGAAGTTCGAGGAGATCTCCGTCGCGCCGGCCATCGCCATGGTCGATTTTTTCCAAGGTCGCGTCACCGGTCGCCTAAATGGCAGCCTCCCAATCAGTCTAAAAGACGGTCTCCCGGTGTTAGGCGAGGGCTTTTTGGAACTAGATCCGGCCAACAAGGCCACTTTCTCCTACGATGCCGAAGGGTTTTTCACCGACGAGGAAGAGGGCGAGAAGAGCAAGAAATCGATTGGAGACAAAATGCTCGATCGCCTCGGCCTAGAACCGAATGCCCTGCTCGAAGACGCCCTAGGGAATCTAGACATTACCCATTTGCGAGTCGACTTGTTCAACCAGGATATGCCGTTAACGCCTATGAAAATCGAGCTAGCTGGAATCGCCGACACGGGCAATGCCAAGATACCTCTCAATATCACAACCAACGTTAACGGCACGGTGGCAGAACTACTAAACTTTCTTACGCGCCTCGACTCGCTGGGAATGGTTGCGGCTGAAAAACCATAACCCGAGTAGGACAGCAATTCCGTCGTCAAATAAGACTGATCGACAAACCAGTAGTTGCCCGATTCTAACATTTTCTAAACAAGAATCCCCTCGTCTTCTATCCATACCGATTCCATAATATTCGCGAATTTTCTGAATACAAACGCGTCCATTGGCGTCAAAACAGCAAACATGAAGTCCGATATCCGCTCAATCGCGCGCATTGCATCCGCCGCTGGGGCCCTGAGCCTATTGTCCACCGGATGTATCAGCGTGAAGACACATAGTTCCTTTGAACCGATTTACATGACGCTGGACGTCAATCTTAAGGTCGAGCTGCAAAAGGAGCTTTCAGACGTGTTCGGCGATATCGACGCCGCTTCCGCCTCCCTTTCCGACTCGTAAATTTCTAATCCGATCAACACGATGAAGACGATCAACTGGACCCTTCTAGCTTTACTAGCTGCATTCACAATCGGGCTGCCAACTGATGCCTATGCTCAAAGTGATGAGGCCTCGATCAAGCAGCGTATCCTCGAGCGTGTAAAAAGCGTGGACGCTCTCAAAATGAGCGGAGCTGTCGGCGAAAACAACAAAGGCTTTCTCGAGCAACGGGCCGCCCTGAATCCAAGGCAAACGAAAACCATGAACGAGGAAAATTCCGATCGGCGAGCGCTCTACGCGATCCTCGGTAAGCGTCTCGGACTTTCGGTTACGGTCGTAGGCCAAGGTCGGGCCGAGTCGATACGCAATAAATCCGCTCCCGAGGTCTGGCTTCAAGACCCTAGCGGCAAATGGTATCAGAAATAAGCGAGACGGGCGCTTTCAATAGGGGGCTACCAATCTCGAAATTTCAGGACAGGATCGCGATTCCCTGTTCGCCGCTACGAAACTCGATCGGAGACGATAGCTTCATCAACTGTGTCATAGCAGAGAATTCGCTCGAATTCCTGTAGCCAAATCGCTAGCGCTAGCCCTATGAATCATGCAAATCAAAGGGCGTATCTGTGAAGGCTCTGGTCAAAAATACAGCCGGCAGAGGTCACACTTTGGAAGATGTTCCAGAGCCGGAAATCGGGATCAACGACGTGCTCATCAAAATTGATCGCACCGGAATCTGCGGAACTGACCTACACATATACCAATGGGATACCTGGGCCCAAAACACCATACCTGTACCCATGGTTGTGGGACATGAGTTCGTTGGCGACAATGTCAGCGATTTCCAGCCAGGGGACGTGGTTAGCGGAGAGGGTCATGTAGTCTGCGGACGATGTCGCAACTGTATGGCAGGGAGGCGTCACCTTTGCGCGGATACACAAGGCATCGGTGTCAATCGCCCTGGACCTTCGCGGAATACTTGGCTCTTCCCATGACCAATGTCTGGCACCATGCTCCGGATATCGATCGCGACGTAGCATCCATTTTCGATCCCTTTGGCAATGCTGTTCACACGGCCCTCAGCTTTCCAGTTCTGGGTGAAGATGTGCTCATTACCGGGGCAGGCCCCATCGGGATCATGGCAGCCGCAGTCGTTCGCCATGCAGGAGCACGCCATGTCGTAGTGACGGATATCAACGATTACCGTCTCGAACTCGCTCAGAGCATGGGAGCGACTTTAGCTATCAACGTAAAGGACCGCGATATCGCATCCGTGCAAAAGGAGCTGGGCATGCAAGAGGGATTCGATGTCGGGCTGGAGATGTCGGGGAATCCATCCGCTTTCAACAGCATGGTAGAAAATATGTGTCACGGCGGCAAAATCGCATTGCTAGGCATCCCCCCAGAAAACTTGGCCATAGATTGGAATCATGTGATTTTCAATATGCTCACGATCAAAGGGATTTATGGGCGAGACTGGTAGAGGCACTCACGAATACCATGGGGGCGAGAACCGCATTGATATTATCACGGGTACGCTAGGAAAAAGCTCGGCGGAGCCAGCGGTGGATACGCCTCAGGGCGAAAAGAAATCGTTGAATTACTTCGCCAACGATCGCGGCCCTACCTTTTTAGCAATACCTTGGCTCCGCCAATCGCAGCTGGTTCATTAAAAGTGCTAGAAATTCTATCCGAATCGACATCCCTGCGAGACCGGCTCCACGAGAACGCCAGCTACTTTCGATCGAAAATGTCTGATGCAGGATTCGATCTGATCGAAGGAGACCCTCCCATTATACCCATCATGATTGGCAACGCCAAACTGGCTAGCGATTTCGCTAACGCTCTCCTCGACAAAGGCGTGTACGTAATTGGCTTCAGCTATCCGGTCGTCCCCAAAGGGAAAGCCCGCATCCGAACTCAGATCTCTGCCGCCCATGCGCTGGAAGATTTGGATTTCGCTATTCATGCTTTCATCGAGACAGGGTAGGCGATGGAGCTAATCTAGGCGCGTTCGGATCCTTCAAATCCCTTCTATATTAACTGCGCGAGAGCGCCCGTTTCATGGATCCTTTGCCCTTGCCAATCCCGTGGATCTGTGGAGAGTAACGTGCCTGTTACCCATTCTGTTTTCCCTCTTGTACCCATGCTTGCCACGGTTCATAGCGCCGCTTTGCAGGGGATCGACGCCATTCCCGTTTTGGTGGAAGTCAATTCTGGTGAAAGCGGCGATCCCCGCTTAATCATGGTCGGTCTTCCGGATACGGCCGTAAAAGAATCTGACGATCGGGTCTTTTCCGCCTTATCCAACTCCGGCTATCGAAAGCCCCAAACTCGTACAACCATCAATCTCGCTCCAGGAGACCTAAAAAAAGAGGGGCCGATGTACGATCTTCCGATCGCGCTCGGCATACTGGAATCCACAGGACAGATGAGCGCCAATAGACGATTTCACTCTTACACTATCGCTGGAGAACTGAGCCTTTCAGGAGCTACCCGGCCAATACGCGGCGGGCTGGCCTTCGCTCTCGCCGCTAAAGCCAGAGGGCTGCGAGGCGTCGTCCTGCCGTCACAATCGGCCCGGGAAGCAGCCCTTGTTTCTGGTATCGATGTTTACGGGGTGGATTCGCTCGATCAAGCTAAGCAATTTCTCGAAGGCGAGCTCGAGCTTGCCCGTCTGGAGGGATCCGACTTTTTCGACGGTCCCGCGTCGGAGAGCTCGCTCGATTTCGCCGATGTAAAGGGGCAAGAGCAAGCAAGGCGGGCGGCAGAAGTGGCGGTTGCCGGCGGCCACAATTTTCTGATAATTGGTCCGCCTGGATCAGGGAAGTCTATGATTGCCAAACGTATTCCTACGATAATGCCGGAGCCGTCTCTGGAAGAGTATCTAGAAATTCTGCAGGTCCAATCCGCATCAGGCGTCACCAAGAGCTGGGACAACTTGCGCAGGGCCCGACCATTCCGGTCTCCTCACCATACTATCAGCGATGTCGGTCTCTTGGGCGGCGGGGCAATTCCGGGGCCCGGAGAGATATCCTTGGCCCACAATGGCGTGCTTTTCATGGATGAACTCCCTGAGTTCAAGCGGTCTGCCCTGGAGGTGCTACGCCAGCCAATCGAAGACGGGCAGGTAACCATCTCGAGATCAGCAGGCAAGGTCACCCTTCCCTGCAACTTCATCCTCGCTGCCGCTATGAACCCCTGCCCTTGTGGATACTTGGGATCCACACAAAATGAATGTTCCTGCTCATCTACTCAGGTACAGCGCTATCGAAACCGGATTAGCGGACCCTTGCTGGACCGAATCGATATTCATATCGAGGCTCCCGCGCTGAGTATCGAAGAATTGAGGACAGCTAGAAAAGGGGAATCCTCCGAATCGATTCGCAGTCGCATTCAATCAGCTAGACGCATTCAGGAAACACGCTTTTCTCGAAACGGATTCTCCATCAATGCCAATATGAATGAAGCGGCCATCGAGGCTCACTGCCCAATCTCTTCTCAAATGGGAGCCATATTGCAATCAGCCATGGAGAAGCTCTCGCTTTCCGCCCGGGCCTACAATCGCATTCTAAAAGTTTCGCGTACGATCGCCGATCTCGATACATCCGAAGCTATACAGCTGAACCATCTAACCGAAGCGATACAGTACCGGAGCTTAGACCGATCGACGCGGATCTAATGGACCGCCAAATCACGAATTCGAACTAGGTTCGGCATTCACATTTCTCACGAATCATTTTGTGATAGTTTGCAATCGCTTGATCGACTTGCTTATATCCAGGATCCTATGAAAACCTTTGCCTCACTCTTTGCCCACTCCCATCTGGCAGTCGTTCTCTTTTGCTATGCCGCCATGGCCGACGACCGGCCCAACATGATCGTCATCACTGCGGACGAGCTACGCTGGGACGGTCTCGGAGTCACAGGTCATCCTTTTGTTGAAACCCCGCATATCGATCGGCTCGCCAGAGAAGGGATGCTCTTCGAGAACGCATTCGTGCCCACTCCGCTTTGCGGACCTAGCCGAGCCAGTCTCATCACAGGGCAATACGCTCACACGAACGGCAGCTACAAGAATCAGGCTCCCAAAGGTCACACCAAGAAGCTCAAAACCTATCCTATGCTATTTCAACAGGCAGGATACAAGACAGCGTTTGTCGGGAAATGGACTACGGGACGCAATGGCGACAAAACTGTGCATTCCGGATTCGATCGCTGGTTTTGCTCCGGCGTCAATCGAGACTACAAAATGGATCCGGTGGTGAATGTAGACGGTGAATGGATACCGTTTAAGGGACACGCAACCGACATCGATAGCGCGGAAGCAGCCCGCTTTATCCGGGAACATCGTGACGAGCCGTTCAATATTTCGCTTTGGCATCGCTCTGTCCACACCAGTTATGGCGACGAGCACCTGCTGGCAGCCGAGCGTAATCGCGACCTCTACAAAGACGTTCCTGTGCCACGAGCCATTAGTGCTCAAGAACCACTAATCGTCCAACCAGCTATCAAAGGATTCGCTCAGCGGCCCCCAACAGACGAGGATATACGTAATATCGCCCGCATGACAGTCGATATAGACGACGGCGTCGGACTTATCTATGAAACTCTGGAGGAATTGGGGATTCTCGATGAAACCATTATAATTTTCTCCAGCGACAACGGATTCTTCTTCGGCGAGCACGGACTCACCGAAAAGCGTCTCGCCTACGACGAAGCCATTAAAGTTCCCTTCATCGTTCGCTATCCGCCACTCATTGAGCCGGGAACGAAAAGCGATGTTTCCACGTTGAGTATCGACGTTGCGCCTACGCTACTCGAAATGGCCGGCATTCCTATTCCATCGGAATTGCAAGGGCAGTCGCTCGTCCCGGCATTTCAAGGCGGAGAACTACCGCGACCGTCCTTGCTCTTCGAATTCTGGCCTGAAACAGATCTCCCGAGAAGGAGCTGCTGGTGGAAAGCAGTGCGAACGGATCGGTGGAAATTCATTCACTACTACAAGGAGCCATTCGTTAACGAACTCTACAACCTACGGGCCGATCCGTTTGAAATGAACAATCTGATCAATGATCCGGATCACACGGATATCGTTGAAGAAATGACCCAAGAGCTAGCTTCGCTTATGGAGTTCTATGACGATCCAGGAATCGACTACCGTTTCTTTTTCGATGAGTAGGTAGAATATTCCGGCAGTACGTGACCGATATCCAAACGGGCAGGAAAGCAATTCTTGATTGGCGCTCGGCTTGCGCCGCCGTCGCATTGCATAGGCGCGAAATCGCCCGCTACCTTTCCGAGCTGCTAATACAATTCGCAGGGGACGAAAAAGCGGTTGAGTTCCGCTTCCGCCGTTTCCGGTCCATCTGAAGCGTGAACGACATTTCGCATCATGTCCGTGCCGAAATCGCCTCGGATAGTTCCCTTCGGCGCTTTAGAAGAGTCGGTCGGGCCCAGTAGGTCGCGAACGCTTTGGATCACATTCTCTCCTTGCAAGGCCATAAGAATAACCGGACGAGAACTCATAAACTCCTGAATATCAGGGAAAAAAGGCAGGTCCGCCACATGGGCGTAATGCTCCTTAAGTATGGGAGCGTCGAGTTGCGCCATTTTAGCGGCCACGATCTCGAAGCCTTCGCTTTCAAATCGCTGAACCACCTGGCCGACCAGGCCCTTCTCCATACAGTCAGGCTTGAGTATGATAAACGTCTTTTCCATTTGAGGGATTTCTGAATTCGGAGCAGCTTGGACGGATAGCCTCTATCCAAAAACCTAGTACGATTTGAAAATTAGCGAAGCGTTTTGGCCGCCAAAGCCCAGACTATTGCTCATGGCGACTTCGATCTTGGCCTCGCGAGCCTCGTTGGGGACGTAGTCCATATCGCAATCCGGATCCGGACTGCGATAATTGATGGTGGGAGCGACAGATCCAGTCTGCAGCATCTTCACACACGCTACGCTCTCTACTCCGCCAGCCGCGCCGAGCAAGTGGCCCGTCATCGACTTCGTAGAACTCATCATCAGATTATCCGCATGAGAGGCGAAGAGCGTTCGAACCGCTTTGGTTTCGAATTTGTCGTTGTATGGCGTCGATGTGCCGTGGGCGTTGATATAGTCTATGTCGTCAGTACTCAATTGCCCCGAATTAAGAGCCCGCTTCATCGCCCCAATCAGACCTTTACCTTCTGGATGTGGCGCGGTGATGTGATTGGCGTCGCAAGAAGCGCCATAGCCGACCAATTCACAATAGATTCTAGCTCCGCGCTTCTTGGCGTGTTTCAATGTCTCCAAAACGATAACTCCCGAGCCTTCCCCCATAACGAAACCATCGCGCTCCGCATCAAAAGGCCGACTGGCGTTCTCGAAATCGTCGTTGTTAGTCGACATGGCTTTCATGGAGCAAAAACCACCATAACTGAGGGCTGTAATGGCTGCTTCGCTACCACCAGCAATCATAACATCCGCCTCGCCGAGGCGAAGTGTCTTCAAGGATTCTCCAATGGCGTGAGCCCCAGTCGCGCATGCGCTGACGATCGAGAAATTCGGTCCCATCGCTCCTAACTCAATCGCCATGTAGCCGGAGGCCATATTGGAAATCAAGGCAGGGATCATAAACGGAGACACCTTGCGTGGGCCGCTATCGAAAAGCTTACGGCAATTTTTCTCAATTGTATCCATACCGCCAATCCCGGAACCAATGAAAATTCCCACGCGATCCGGATCTTCCTTGTCCATATCCAAACCGGAATCCGCAAACGCCTGCTTGCCTGCGGCAAAGGAGAAATGAACAAAACGGTCGTTTCGCCTCACTTCTTTCGGATCCATATATTCGGTGGCAACGAAGTCCTTGATTTCCCCGCCGATCTTACATGTGAACTTCTCCGTATCGAATGCCTCGACACGGCTTATGCCATTCTTTCCATCAAGAAGACCCTCGAAAAAGGAATCCACGTCAAGCCCGAGTGGCGTTATCGCCCCCAAGCCAGTAACCACTACGCGTTGGTTTTCCGCCAGCTCAGTCATAAAATGCGTCTCGCGAATGTAAGAGCGCTCAAGCGTTGCCCGAGTGCCAGATAAATGGATTTGAAGGACTAGGCTCCCGCCTTGTCCTTGATGTAGGAGATAACGTCCCCGACGGTCTGAAGCTTTTCGGCGTCGGACTCTGGGATTTCGCCTTGGATCTCGTCTTTGAACTCCTCTTCAAAGGCCATGATCAACTCGACGGTGTCGAGGGAATCGGCACCGAGATCGTCGAGGAATGACGCTTCCGGGGTAATCTGCTCTTCGTTTACATTGAGCTGGTTTACGATGATCTCAGAGACTCTTTTTTCGATGCTGTTTTCGTCGGCCATTTTGTTGACAGAATATTATGGTATAATGAATCCACGAGGGATCACATCGCCATGCCGCCGTCAACGGTAAAAACTTGGCCTGTAATATAATTCGCCTCTTCCGAGGCCAGGTAAGCGACCATATTGGCAATGTCGCTACTCTCCCCCATACGCTTCAACGGGATCATTGGGAGCACCTTATCCAGAGCTGCTTCCGCCATTTTAGCGGTCATATCCGTCTTAATAAACCCGGGCGCAACGCAATTTACGGTAATAGTCCGCCCTGCCAGCTCTTTGGCGAGACTCTTGGTGAATCCGATCATCCCCGCCTTGGCGGCTGCATAGTTTGTCTGACCAGCGTTTCCCATGATTCCAGTCACAGAGGAAATGTTGATAATCCTACCCCAACGCTTACGCGTCATTGGCCGGGCCAAGCCCTTCACCCAATAAAAGCAGGAATTGAGATTGGTATCAATCACGCTAGTCCAATCCTCCTCCGTCATGCGGAAAAGGAGGTTATCTTTGGTAATACCAGCGTTGTTAACGAGAATATCGACGTTCTCGTATTCCTCTAGCAATTCTTCGCTGGCTTTCGCGACCGACGCTCCGTCAGACACATCAACAGCCTTGGCGACCGCTTTACCTCCCGCGTCGATAATCGCCTGGGCAGCGGCCTCGCACGAGGACTCGGAATAGGACACGCAGATAACGGTTACACCCGCCTTGCCAAGCGATTCTGCTATGGCCCGTCCGATTCCACGGCCAGCGCCGGTAACTAGGGCAACCTTGTTGTCAAATGTTAGGCTCATGTCTATGGTATTCAATTCCTTGGCCTTGAATGCAAAAATTACGCTAATCGGCCGCAAAAAAACCAGTCCTATCGTCGAATCTTGAGGAAGCAATGTTAGTTTTCAGCGAAAAACGCTTTGCCAACCTTCTTCCGCTTGCTCTCTCGCCTCAGTCATTCGATCTTTTCACCGCTTGGAGTCGGGCTGTAAGAGGCATGATCAAGACGTGCGCGCTTGAAAAGTCCTTACCGGTCGATTCTCGCGTTCGCGACCGCATCCGATGCCCACATCTCAGAACTTACTGCGTATCCAAAAATATCTCGCCGATATGGGCGTCTGTTCGCGTCGGGCTGCTGAAGAACACATACGCGAAGGTTCGATTACGATCAATGGCCAACCAGCCAGCATCGGAGATAAGATCGAGCCTGGAGTCGACGAAGTCGTTTTCGAGGGCCAAAAAATTCGATACAAGAATCCGAAGCAAATCGTCTATGCTCTAAACAAGCCTAGAGGATTTGTCTGCAGCAATGAAGATCCTCATAATGAGCGAACCGTTTTTGATCTCGTACCCAAAGAATTTCAACGCGACCGGCTGTTTTGTGCGGGACGACTGGACAAGGATAGCGAAGGACTGGTCATTCTCACCAATGATGGCGATTTAGCGAATCGCCTAATGCATCCTTCCAGTCTCGTCGAAAAGCGCTACCAGGTATCGCTGAAGCAACCCTTCCCAAAACGGAATCTAGGAAAACTGATACGGGGCATCACCTTCGAAGGGGAACGTCTAAAGGTCGAACGAGCAAAGGTGATTGGAAGCCAGTCCAAGGAGGCGTCTAAGGAGCTCGACCTGGCGATGCATCACGGGAAAAAGCGGGAGATTCGCAATCTGTTCATGGCGCTTGGATACGATGTTAAACGACTAAAGCGCTATCAAATCGGCGCGTTCAGCATCAAGGGCGTTCCCAAGGCAGTTGGCATCCTTCTCCATAAAAACGATATCGGCAATCTTTTCAAACATCTGGAAAACCTATGAATATCAAACGCTATCTCCTAACGATCATCCTATTAGGATCGATTTTGGCGAACAGTCCGTTGTTCGCCCGGAACGCGATTAACGTGCATATCAGCCCCGACAAGGAATCCGTTCTTATCGGGAGTCTAGAAACGCTCTCTCTGGCCGTAAATGCGGAGTGGCCCGGAGGAATGGAACCGATTCCCGGCTGGCGTCCCATCCACTACCGAGGCGAGTTTCTGGTGTATCTAGATAGCCAGGACCTCGGCAAGGACTTTGCTCCACTACCCGGCTCGAAATATTTGATAGCCCCATCTCCGGATTCCGAAGTTCTAACCATCGCTACCGAGTCTGATACCGCGGAAATCGTCACC
>CAZFUD010000030.1:0-24490 GCA_964521705.1 uncultured Opitutaceae bacterium
TTCGGTAGTATGCTCAGCAGCTCCTAGGGTAACGGCAACTCCTTTTTGCAGCCAAACCGCAATCAGCTTGGATTGGGGAGTGGGGTAATTTAGTTCCAAGCAACGCTCCGCTCGCTCGCCTAGGGGTGGGAAATCGTTGATAGCTTTTGCTCCATGGCTTCGATAAGCGCTTGCAGATCATTGCATTGGCTAATCTCGGTAGCGGTCAAAATCGGCTCAATCGAGTCTCCCTCTGTCACAAACACTGCAGGGAGCTCGGCTTTCACATTTGGATATTGATCGGCGAACTCGTTGCGATGCAGGAATGTCTTTTCGAATTCGAGATCGTTAACAAAGTCCCGCTACTCGCTCTGCATACTAGTCAATCCATAGGTGATATAGCAAAGGTGGCATTGGTAGGTCGAAGGAGAGAGCAGCTTATGGATGGTGTCCGTCATGCCATTGAAAATGCCCGTGTCAGCGTTGTAGACGAAGATCAGTTTCATGTGTTTCCGCCCTGGGTAACGATCCAATTGGCTCGTTGAATGTATGCAAAGCGAGGAAAATGAACGCCCTGTTCTTCAGGGACCATGGAGATCGACGATTTATGGTCTGAGATCGTCGAGGCTGGGCCCTTACACAAGGATATCGAGAATCAGAAACCATGAAATTCATCTTGGGAAGATTTAGAGAATGGCTAGCGATTTCCTTTGTCGCCCCTGTTTAAGCCGTCGTGGGGAGCGATTATCAGATCCTAGGGGAGCATATGAGAGAAGGCGGCTCGGTTTCTGGATTGTTCGAGCTCGATAGCTTTGACCCACTGCTTCACCCGATCTCCAAGGCAACCGTATCGTTCGCCTTTTCGGATGGCATGCGTCGCGGTGACGTTTATGTTGATTGGGCGGATACCCAGGTGGGATCGTACTGGATGTGGACTGGTTTGGAAGTGGATGGGACAAAAAGGACCTGCAGCAGGATGGATCCATAGGATATCTTGTCCGGGCTATTGATTTTAGGGGTTGGAGGAATCGGAATGATTTCCACTTCGAACGAGCCAGTATCACAGCTTGGGGGAATGAGAACGTTTCCCACCACAATGTGCCGGGCGGTGGCCACAGTCTGATTCTGTTAGCGATTGGCTTGTTCGCCTTAGCCGGTTGGGCCCGATTCGCCAAAAACGCAGCTTCGGCTGAATGAAATGGCTGAGGATTGGCGTTTCCGCCTGACTGGTTCGCTCATTGCGAGTTAGGCCAATGCGGTCGACCTCCGAGCGACCGCTTCCTATTTTGGGTTTCCTACTTGGAAGCCACGAAAATCGCTCGCTTGGGTCCAGGGTAACCTTCTACGGTCTTGAGAGAATCGTTGGGATCGAGGAAGGTCTTTAGGGAGTCGAAGCGCATCCACTCAGTGCTACGTTGCTCGTCGGACGTGGTCGCTGAAACGTCTACTAGATTGATTCCGCGATAGCCACAGCGCTCCAACCACCTTTCCAAGGTCAGGCAGGTGGGTATAAACCAAGTGTTTCTCATTTTGGCGTAACGTCCCTTCGGGAGAAGAGTATATCCCTCAGGCCCATCGACTACGAGGGTTTCGAGAATGAGTTCCCCTTCCGGGGCCAGTAGATTCTGGATTTCCAGTAGGTGATCTAGTGGAGACCGCCGGTGATAGAGAACACCCATGGAAAACACCGTGTTGAAAGCGGGAATCGCGGGGGGAAGCTGCTCGCTTGAAAAGGGGATAACCCAAGCGGGAAGGGTATCGGTTAGGTAGCGCTGGGCGGCCAACGATTGGACTACGTAAAGAAGGTAGGGATCGATCCCAAGGGCAAGTTGAGCCTGTTCGCCCGCCATGCGATAGCTGTAGTAGCCATTTCCAGATCCGATATCGAGCACGAGGCGGTCTCGCAGTGGAGACATGGCCTGCTTTAGTCGATCCCATTTTAGATTGGATCGCCACTCTGCGTCTAGATCCACGCCAAAGAAATTCCATGGACCTTTTCGCCATGGATGAAGGGACATAAGCGCATTCGCTAAGACTTCGGGTTGATCTCCCTGGAGATCTCCTGGGCTGCCAATGGTGATGGCGTCCTGATCAAGTCGGAGACAACTGGGAGTAACTTGGGGTAGCGCGTCCAGCGAATGGATCCAGCCTGGCAGGTGGCCATTGCTAGAGGAGAAAAGATTGGCCCGAATGCCTTGAACGATTTCGTCAATCCATGGGTGAAGGTCGGTATTTCCGATCTGATCGTATAAGGGGTGATAAATCTGTTCGAACATGCCCAACGAATGCAGGAAAGTTTATGCGTATCGATTTTTCAATGACTACCTGATCGCCAGGAGAGAGACGAAATTGAAGCACTGAAGCCATACTTCACAATGGCTAAAGCCCGCGGTCCGTAATCTCGATCTATGTTCATCGATTGTTTCTGCAATCAGCACATTTTCGAGAGAAGCCCGTTTTTGACTGACCTCCATATCGCTATAGCCGTTCGATCGCTTGAAATCGTGATGAAGCTCGAAGAGCGATTCTTGGATGCGGGGTTCTTTGAAATGAACCTTCTCGGAAAGCATTAGGACTCCGCCAGGGTTGATCCCGTGGGCGATGTTAGTTAGTAGAGAAAGGCGTTTGTCGACAGGCACGAATTGCAGAGTGAAATTCAAAAGAGCGACAGAAGCGTTCGAATACTCAGTTTCCAAAATATCATTACAAATTAGTTCCCATGTCTGCTGGAGATTCGCAGCCGAGAGATTGTCTACGCAGCGATCTAGCATGGATTGAGCATTGTCGATGCCGATGAGTTGCACGGAGTCGGGCAGGCCATTAGCAATGGAAACCAATCCGGCGCCAAGCGAACAACCAAGGTCATAGGCCCTGGTTTGTGGCTGCCCGAAGCGTTTGGCGATCAACGGCATCAACGAAAGCGTCATCCCGTACCCAGGTACGGATCGGCGTATCATGTCGTCGAAAACCTGGGCGACGGAATCATCGAAGACGAAACTCCCGATCCGCTCGACTGGCTTGGCGAATAGTTGGTCTTTTGGACCTTCCGGTGGGTACATGCGGTTAAACAATCTTTAGGAATCCCACGCCGCAAGCGGTTTTACGGCTTGTCGGATAGGGATAATTTTGCGGTTAATGGCCTCATGGCAAAAAAGAATGGAAAGTGGGTTGTTGGAATTATATTCCTGGCCGTAGCTATCTTGGCCTTCATCTCCACGCGAATGAAGAAGGATATGATGGACCGCGCTCCTGAGCCCGTGGAGCACGCGACTGAATCGCGGTAGCGAGTTTTGTCCTTGGAAGCGGGCGAATTAGGAGAGCCGCTCCTTCTTGTTTGACCTAGACCGGCCATCCTCTATCCCGTTTGGGTTCTCGAAAAGACATGAATCGAGTTTTTATCAAGACCTACGGTTGCCAAATGAACGAGCGGGACAGCGAGCAAGTCGCCTCTTCGCTGCGTGATCGTGGCTACTCGGTAGTGGATAACGAGTTCGCTGCGGATGTGGTGCTATTGAATACCTGCAGCGTCAGGGACCAGGCAGAGCAAAAAGCCATTGGCAAAGCGGGTTATTTGGCCAAGCGAAAGAAGACGGACCCCAATTTCATGATAGGGATCATGGGATGTATGGCCCAGAATAGAGGAAGCGAGCTTCTGGAGCGGCTTCCGGATTTGGACTTGGTCGTGGGAACTCAACGGTTCCATGCGGTTCCTGACCATTTAGACAATTTGGTTCAAAGCTACGCGGCTCAAGGCCCGCGACCCTTTTCTATCGTGGATTTGGACGAGGAGGCGGATTCTCAAAATACAATTAGGGACCACTTGCCGAAAGATAATCAAGTGCGAGCATTTGTATCCATCATGCAAGGATGCAATATGAATTGCGCGTTTTGCATTGTCCCGAAGACTCGGGGAAGCGAGCGATCTCGACCAATGGAGCATATTGTCGAGGAAATCGAAGAGTTAGCGGATCGGGGCGTGAAGGAAGTAACCCTTCTCGGGCAGATCGTTACCAGCTACGGGAGACGCGAGTTTCCGGTCCTTGGCGGAAAGTCCCCGTTCGTGCAGTTGATAGAAAAAGTAAACGACGTTGCAGGTATCGAGAGGATCCGGTTCACCTCCCCCCATCCCAGGGGATTCAAGCAGGATTTGGTTGAGGCCTATCGGGACGTTTCCAAGCTGTGCGAGTACGTGCACCTGCCTCTTCAGGCCGGATGCAACAAGACATTACGAGCAATGAATCGGCCTTATACCAAGGAACGCTATCGGGAGATTGTAGAATCCTTGCGGGCAGTGGCCCCGGACATGTGCTTTTCCACGGATATCATCGTCGGTTTTCCCGGAGAGACGGAAGCGGATTTCCAAGAGTCGGCGGAGTTCTTCGAGGAAATCGGGTTTGATATGTCCTATATTTTCAAATACAGTGTTCGTTCAGACACGGTAGCGGCGGAAATGGAGGACCAGGTGCCGACCGAGGAAAAAGGGCGGCGTAACCAGGTTCTCTTGGAAATTCTTTCCAAACGCTCGCTCTGGAGGAATGAGCAGCTAGTAGGCAAAACGGAAGAGGTGCTAGTCGAGGGACCGGCGAAAAAGGGCGGGCGGTTCACTGGGAAAACGCGAGGGTATCGCAACGCGCTTTTCGATGGCGATGACCGGCTTATCGGGCAACTGGTCCAATTGAAAATCAACCGAGCGACTGCGAGCTCAATCTACGGGGACCTTGTCCTAGCTGGGGTCGATGCGGATTAGGATTTAGAACAATGGAATTGACCTTATTTCAATCAACTTTGCTGGCGGGCTTGCTCCTTATTGCAGTGGGGGCTCTGTTCGCCTCAACCAGCAAGCCTGTCATCATTTTTGTGAAGTCGTTTCCTAGATCGCGACTGGCAGCCTATGTGACTATGGGATTAGGCGGAGCATGGACCTTGTGGGAGGTAGCCAATTTGGGAGAGGCTAACTATGGGGAGTATCGGCAATATATCTTCGTAGCTTTCGCGATTATCGGGTTGTTGTCTTTTAAGTACGCCCCCGATTTCTTGTCAGTTCGAGGCGGATGTATTCTCTACCTGCTTTTGGCCAATCTGATATTGGGTGGCGCCTTTGGCCGTTATGAAGAACCTTTGCGTTTGTTCATGGTGGCTCCGATCTATGCAGGCATCGCTGTATCGCTCTATCTGGGTTATTCGCCATTTCGCATGCGGGATTTCCTGTCTTGGCTATTCGCTACCGATGGCCGCCCGCGGAAGCTTGGGCTAGCGTTTCTTATCTACGGAGGCTTCGTCAGCGCTCTGGCTTTCGCTTACTAGGATCGCGCTAAATCACTGATGACTCGTATTAGCTAAATGGAGGCTATACCGGAAAATGAAGTTGCCCTTTTGCTGATACTGGCGGGACCAGCCGGTAGTGGCAAAACAACGCTTTGCGATCGTCTGGTGGATGAAAATGACCGCCTCGAGCGTGTTGTTACCTGCACGACCCGGGCGCCTCGAGAAGGGGAAATAGACGGGTTGGACTACTACTTCTTTTCGGACGACCAGTTTGATGCCAAAGTCGAAGCTGGAGAATTCCTCGAATGGGCTCACGTGCACACCTATCGTTACGGGACGTTGAAATCGACAATCGAAGCCAAGCTCGAAGACAATGTTGATCTGGTCATGAATATCGATGTGCAGGGGGTTGCGTCTGTGCAAGAGGCCGCTCGAAATCAGCCGATGATTGGGCCGCGGCTAGCCACCGTGTTTATCATGCCTGCGAGTTTTGACGAGTTAAAGGAGCGCCTCCGGGGGAGAGGCAAGGATGACGAGGCGGAGATCTCTCGCCGAATCGGGTCCGCCGAAAAGGAAATCGAGCAGTGGCGTTTCTTCGATTACCTTCTGCGTTCCAAGTCGAAAGCCGAAGATTTTTCGGCGATCACAAGCATTTGGCAGGCCGAAAAACGGCGGGTTGCCAGATACTTGTAAGTGGCAGGGAGGACTACTGACTCAGTCCTCCTGTTTTGTGTTTCGCCTCGCCGCTCCACAGGGACTTTTAGTCGATAATTGGTAGCGGCCGACCTCCGGGCGGCCATTGAGCGATGCAACGGGATGCCTTTTCTAGTATGGCCACCCGGAGGTCGGCCGCTACCTTTCAACGCCTTGATAATCGGATCTCGGGATGTCTACATTCACCTTGAAAGACCCATTAATTGGCGTCGCTACTCATTTTCTGACGCATCTGTGGCAATCAAAGTAGGAAAAAGGCCGTAATACACCAGTAAGCGAGGTCCGAGACTGACAGTCTCTGGTCAGCGCTTCGAAATCAATCTCCAGATTCCTCTAGATTTGAAGCTCCAGACGAAAAGGCATTTGAAAATGGGAGAAGCAGACGTATCAATTTCAGGCAGATCGACCGAAACCAGTACTATGACTTCCAAGCAGCAATCGGCGGGAAGAGCTGAGCTTAGCGACGCGGAACTCGTCCGGGCTGGTTATCGATATGCCTTGTCGATCGCTCGCCACCACCAGGATGCGGAGGATTTGGTGCAGCAAGCTTGGATGAAGCTCTCCCGCGCTTATGGCAAGGTAGAGGGGACCCCGGTTTTGTTTCGGGCGATTCGAAATCTGTTTTACGACCAGAAAAGGAGGAGCAAAATCGTTCAATTCGAACCGTTGGATTCCCATCCGGGAAATGGACGTTCCGAGTCGAAAGGCGTCTCTATGGACATGGAGCTTTTGATGAGCCGTTTGAGGCCGGAGGAAAGCGAAGCGTTATACCTAAACGTTGTCGAAGGATACACGGCTAGCGAAATATCAGAGCAAACCGGCTCGCCTCGGGGCACGATTTTAAGCCACATCCACCGGGCTCGGCAAAAGCTGGCTAAGGCCTTAGGGAGCGAGTTTCGCGAAAGCAAGTAAGCGGAGGAATTTACTGCTATGAATGAGCAAGAAATTGATAAATCGGTATGGGATTTGTTTCTGAGTCAGAAGCTCTCCGCGGAAAAGGTGCAGAATATCCTGGATCAAGGAAAGTCTCAGAAAAAGAAGAAGCCCATTTGGATGAGCTACTGGATGCCCGTAGCGGCCGCGGCCGCTATCGTGATGGCGTTCTCGTTTCAATTTGCCCGCAATTATCAGGACGAAGAGTTTTATTTCGACATGGCTGGTGAAATAGCGATGCGACATAGCGCCTATCGCGATTTCGATGTGCGGGCGGCCTCTTTTTCGGATGTCCAAGCAGGATTGAAGGATTTGGCATTCTCAGTCACGCCGCTTATGAAGCAAAAGCTTCTATCGGCTTATGAGGTCATCGGGGCTCGATACTGCCAATTGCAAGGGCAGCAAGCCGCCCATCTTCAGGTGAGGAACCGGAAGACCGGAGCTTTGTGTACGCTTTATGTGGCTAGCATCAGTGGCTCGCTTTCCTCTCTAAAGTCTATCGACCAGCACGTGGGTCTGGAAGCCCACGAAGTCGATATTTGGGAAGACTCCGAACGCTTGTTTGCCTTGGTGGATTGATTGGGTGGGGAACGATTCGTCATTGCCGATCCAGTCTCAAGCTTTGGGCAATTGGCAGAGCAGTGCTAACAAGGGATGGGTGAGGAGGAAGGCCGTACCCGCTTCGTTAGCAGCCTTGCCATGCGGGTTTCTGGGTGAATTATAGGAGCTGTTTTCATCCCAGATTATACCGTTCTCATTTTCTTCTTGGGATGACGTTAGCAACGGATATCACATGCAGCTTGAACCTTCTTCTCGCCTGGCAGCTATCGCTTCGGCTTTGGTTATATTCTTCTCCCAACTGGGCGGTTTCGCTCAAGAGAAGTGCCCGAACATTCTCTGGATTACCAGCGAGGACAATGGGATATCATGGGTGAGTTGCTATGGCGGAACCAACGCCTACACGCCGGCGATTGACCAATTGGCGAAGGAGGGATTTCGCTATACCAACTGTTTCGACAATGCCGCTGTTTGCGCTCCAACTCGATCGGTCTGGATAACTGGGATGTATGGGATTTCCAACGGTACCCAGCCGATGCGGAGCCGCAATCTGATTCCCCACGATCGGATCAAGTACTATCCGGATCTCCTCAGAGAGGCGGGCTACCATACTTCGAATCCAGGCAAGACCGACTACAATATTGGCGGTCGGGAGGATAAGGATTGCTGGGATTACAAGGGGGGCGAGGAACCTTATGGCTGGCGTCTGCGCAAGCCGGGGCAGCCCTTCTTCGCGGTCGTCAATATTGGCGATAGCCACGAAAGCCGGGCTCACGGAAGCCTCGAGGAGGTTAAAAAAGACCCGGCGAAGATGAAGCTCCATGCCTATCACCCTGATCTTCCGGTGATACGGAAAAACTATGCCAAGTACGCGGAGGCAGTTGAACGTATGGACGCAAAAGTCCAGCAAACCATCGACGCCCTTAAGGCCGATGGCCTCTACGAGGACACAATTATAATCTACAACTCGGACCATGGGGGCGTGATGGCCCGCAGCAAGCGCTTCCTTTACTCCAGCGGCGTGCACTGCCCGCTAGTGATTCGCATTCCTGAGAAGATGAAACACCTCTATCCGGGGAGTCGGCTGGGGACGACTGTAGACCGATTGGTCAGTTTTGTTGATATGCCGAAAACGTGGCTAAGCCTGGCTGGAGCGGAGATTCCCAACACTTTCCAGGGCACCGTTTTTCTGGGAGATGATACGGAGCCTGAGCCTAAATATCATCTGGGCTTTCGCGAGCGAGCGGACGAGCGGCTCGACCTTGTCCGACTTATGCGAACAAGCCGATATTCGTATCACAAAAACTACTACCCATTTGCCCCGGCAGGGCATCACCTAGCTTATCTTTGGAAGGCCCAATTGACACCCGCTTGGGAGCAGCGCCACCGGGATGGCAAGACAAACGCGATTACAGGCCGCTTCTTCGAGCCTCGTGTGTCTGAAGAGTTTTATGATAACCAAAGCGACTTCGACAATGTACACAATTTGATTGACGCCCCCCTTCATCAGGAGCGGATCGCCGAGCTGAGAGCGGCCCTGCGGGCGAAACAGCTCGAACTGCGGGACTCCGGGCTATTGCCGGAAAAAATGCGAGAGCGACGGGCAGCTGAAAACAATCTCACCGTTTACGAAGTGGTTAGAGACGATACTCTGTATCCGCTTGAATCTTACATTGACGCTGCCGATCTGGCTCTAGAGCGTGACCAATCAAATCTGGAGACTTTTGTAAAGTGGATGTCGAGCGACGACGAAGGGATGCGTTGGTGGGCGATCGTCGGCCTGCGTTTGCTCGATGAAGGAGCCCGTCAAGCGACCGGGCTCCTAAAGCAAGCTCTCAAGGACGAGTCTCACGAAGTCCGCGTGATGGCGGCCTGGATATTGATTGACTTGGGACAACGCGATCAAGCGTTGGCGACCCTGGACGAGTTGGTATTCGAAGGCACTCAAAACGAACCGATGCTGCACAATGTTATCGACTGGATCGGCGAGCCTGCCTATCCGCTAGTGAAAAAATATCTAGACAATGGAGGCAGTCGCGAGGGCCGTTACGGTATCAGCATCTTTGCTCGCATTGCTCAGTTAGAAGATTGGTAGCTAGGCATTCTTACCGGCCCACGAGTTCATCCCAGACTGCTTGTATTTCTTTTCTGGCTACGACGGCGTCCTGCCAAACGTTGGGAAAGCAGTCGAGAGCATACCCAGACCCCTTAGGACCGAGTTCCACGACAGCCCAGAGGTTGTGTCCAGGTTGAGGTCCCGCTAGCCAGGTCTCTAGGGCCGGGCGGAGAAAGCAATCTCTCCAGGCGATAAAGTCCAAGTCTAGTTTTCCCTCCCCGCTTGTTATGGGAGTTTGGCAATGCGATCCCGTAAATGTGCGAAAGTGGACAAGCTCGCTGGATTGTAAGAAGTCGACTCGGTATTCCGAGAGGCGGTTCCAAAAATCTTCCGGCCTGAGGTGCTTGACAATGGCTGGCTGGGAATAGTCGAAATGCACGCGTAAGGTTTCGTCGTAGCGGCTTTTGTATTCATCGATCAATGCTAGACCTTTCTCGGGTGTTTCGGTGGCAGTATCGCGATGCCATTCGATCGCAGGCTTGAGCCCCAAAGATTCTCCGTATAGAAGCGAGGCTCGAGCCACCTCAACGGCTTCTGGAATAGGCGTGTCGTGGTCGCAGAGCTAGACGTTGACATGGACGCAGCCGGTATCGCGGAACCGATCGAGCTTGGATTCGACCTCCTCAACGCTTCCAATGTCAACCATTCCGATGAGCGTTAAGCCGCTCTTCTGGCATGCTTGAACGGTTATCGGATTCGCTCCCGCGCTGAAGCCGACAAATCCGGCGTCTTTGGCTTCTTGTGTTTTGCGATCCATTGACCATTCATCCGATTCCGAGGGGTGCCGCATGAGGGTCCATTCTGCGGCGCAAAGGTTGAGTTTAGGCTTTGACATGCGGACCGCATTTCAGGTCTGTCGGGCCGCCGTGTCAAAGCCTATGAAGCGTGGCGTTACACTAGTTTCACTCGTCCCACTCTATATCTGCCCCAAGCTTGCGGAGATTTTCCGCGAAGTAGGGATGGGCTCGGCGAATTGGATCGGCTTTGCGGACGATGCTTTTGCCTTCAATGCTGGCGGCCATCATGTATAAAGCTACAGCGGCTCGAATGATATAAGGCGGTTCAACGGAGGCCGGTCGCAAGGGGCGATTGCCGAAAATGATAATCCGGTGAGGATCGCTCATGACCGCGTGGGCGCCGAACTTGGTTAGTTCTGGAAGCCAGGAGAAACCGCCTTCGTAGACCTTATTCCAGAAGTGCATAACCCCGCTGGCTTTCGTGGCCAGCGCGATCATCAGTGGGAGGAGGTCGACCGGAAAGTAGGGCCAGGGGGCCGCTTCGATTTTTGGGAGTAAATTCGTCGTATAAGGTTGTTGAATACTGAAGGACTGATTGGCCGGACAAACCGCAGTATCTCCTTCGTGATGGATCTCGACGCCCAGTTTAGCAAAGCTCCTTCCGATCAGATCGAAATGCTGGGGCGTGGAATCGCTGACTTCTACATTGCCGCCCGTTATGGCGCCTAAAGCTAGAAAAGTGGCGACCTCATGGTGGTCAGACGAAATGCGAGCGCTGGCTCCACCCAGAGCATCTACTCCGGTCACTTCGAGCACGCTCGTACCAATGCCTTCGATTTGAGCCCCCATTGATTCTAGAAAGCGGCAAAGATCCTGGACGTGGGGCTCGCTAGCAGCGTTAGTTAGCGTGGATTGCCCTTTAGCGATGGAGGCGGCCATGACGAAAGTTTCCGTCGTGGTAACTGACATGTAGTCGGCCCAGTGCTCTGCCCCGGCGAAGCCCTCTTTGATGGAGATCTGCAATTCGCCGTTGTGGGTGATATTCGCCCCCAGGTGCTCGAGAATTTCTAGATGCGGGTCGAGTTCCCGAATTCCCAGCGTGCAACCCTTGGGATTGGAATCGAGGTGTATGCGATTGAAGCGGTATAGAAGCGGGGCGAAAAGCAATACTGAGGAGCGCATCCCTTGGGGCAGGTCGTCCGAGTCGAACGAATCGGTCAGATTGGAGTGGTCCAGACGCATGGTCTTGGCCTCGCGGTTCCAGTCGATTTGCGAACCGATTTGCCGGAAAAAGGTGACGAGCTTTTCAATATCGGTAATTGCCGGGACGTTGCTCAGTTCTATGGGTTCTGAGGTGAGTAGGCTCGCGCAGAGGATAGGCAGCACTGCGTTCTTGTTTCCAGAAGGAGCTATTCTTCCGCTAAGGGGCTTTCCGCCATGTACGATTAGATCTGCCATAGTAGAATCAGGGTAGAGATTCGGGTCTCTCTAGCGGATTTTCAACGCCAATATTCCGCTGGGCTTGCCGGCGCCACAGGGGAAAGATCAATAAAGGTTGATCTTTGACCGTTTATTATCATGAACGAGTGCTCCCGACATCAAGGCAGTGCCAGGTGATCGGGCTAAAACTCCTCCATTACATTAGAAGCCAAAGATTCACGAGGATCCTGATCCCTAGGACAGGCACCCGAAATGAAAACGATACCAGAATTCCTTCGTCGGAAAGCGGCAGGGACGCCAATCACCATGGCGACCTGTTATGATGCGGCTACCGCCAAGATATTGAACGACACGAGCGTGGACGCCCTTTTGGTTGGCGACTCCTGCGCAATGGTGGTCCATGGGTACGATAGTACTATCCATGCAACGGTGGAAATGATGGAGGGTCACACGGCCGCGGTTCGCAGAGGTTCGGCAGACAAGGTCATCATAGCGGATTTGCCGTTTCTTTCTTACCGAGGAAGCGAAGATGCCTCGATTCAAGCAGTCTTATCCTTAATGCGTGCAGGTGCAAACGGAGTTAAAATTGAACGCTGCAAGGGCAACACGCAGTTGATCACTCGACTCGTCGACACAGGAGTTCCGGTCATGGGGCACCTAGGAATGACACCTCAGTCGGTGAATGAATTTGGCGGATTCAAAATGCAGGCCAAAGATGAGCGAGCCGCTCAGACCCTGCTTGAAGAAGCTCTCGAGCTGGAAGAAGCCGGATGTTTCTCCATAGTTTTAGAATGCATTCCGGCATCCGTGGCGGAAAGGGTCACGGATTCGCTCGAGATCCCGACGATCGGTATCGGGAGCGGTCCTTCCACTTCGGGCCAGGTGCTCGTGATCAACGATATATTGGGACTGGACTCGAAGTTTCAGCCGCCTTTTGCCCGTCGGTACATGGATGGAGATCAGATGATCGCTCGTGCAGTGGAGGGGTACTGCGAGGATGTGCGTGAAGCGGAATACCCGAGCGAAGGAGAGTTTCGTTTATGATCCCAGTATTTCGTGAAATCCAAGAATGGTCGCCCCATCGGGATGGCGCTTTTACCGATAAAACGATCGGATTCGTGCCCACAATGGGCGGCTTGCACGAAGGGCATTGCTCGTTGATTCGGCGATCGCTTGCCGAGAATGATGTTACGGTAGCTAGTATCTTTCTTAATCGCACGCAGTTCAACAACGCTGCGGATTTCGAATCCTATCCTGCGAATTTCGAACAGGATCTGGCCCTCCTTCAAGGCATGGGTGTCGATGCTGTCTTCGCTCCAGACTACGAGATGATGTATCCAGATAACTTTACGTATGTCGTCAAAGAAACCTCTAAATCCAAACCCATGGAGGGGGCCGAACGGCCTGGCCACTTTGATGGAGTCCTCACGGTGGTTTTGAAGCTATTGAATGTTGTGGGTCCGGATCGAGCCTACTTCGGAGAGAAAGACTATCAGCAGCTTAGATTAGTAAAAGGAATGGTTCGGGCGTTTTTTCTCCCAGTGGAAATTGTCGCTTGCGAAACCGTGCGCGCCGAAGACGGTTTGGCTTTGAGTTCACGCAACCGGAGGCTGTCCCGGAACGCGCGAGCGCTGTCGACTAAGTTTCCTCAGATCCTGAATACCGCTGAAAATTGCGGAGAAGCGATACGCGAGTTGGAAGAAGCGGGATTCGATGTTGAATACGTAGAGGAGAAGGATGGTCGGCGATACGGGGCGGTTCGATTAGAAGGGGTCCGCCTGATCGATAATTTCGCTTTGCGGAGCATGAGAAAAGTTGGGGGATGAATCGATGAATTTGTGTATCGACGTTGGGAATTCCCAATTGCATGGAGCTGTCTACGGAGATTCGGGAGAGTTGCTAATGCAGTTGTGGAAGGAGTCTTCTCACCGGGTTTCCAGTGACGAGATGGGTTTGTTCCTGGTTTCCGCTCTACGGGAAAAGGGAATCGATCCGGGCTTGATTGACCGTATTGGCGTTAGTTGCGTCGTACCGGAAGAGACGCACACGCTTCGTGTATCTTGTCGAGAATACTTTAATACGGAACCCCTTTTTCTGGAAGCTGGGGTTAAAACTAAGCTCAAGATTAAGACAAAGAATCCTCTCGAGGTGGGCGCGGACCGTATAGCCAATGCCATTGCCGCTTCGGAGCGTTATCCGAACGGGAATGTGGTTGTCGTCGACTTTGGAACCGCCATTACAGTCGACGCGATTAGCATTGAAAGGGAATATCTAGGAGGGGCGATTTGCGCGGGCTTGGGCTTGGCCATGGAGGCCTTGGGAACGAAAACGGCCAAATTGCCGCACGTCGAGATCGTTCACTCGAAAAGAGCCTTAGGAAAATCGTCTATTGAAAGTATCCAAAATGGCCTCTACTTCGGCTACCTCGGTCTTGTGCGTGAACTAGTGAGTCAGGTAGGTAAAGAGGCTTTCGGTCGCGATGCTTTCAGGACGATAGCCACTGGCGGCTATTCCCAGCTTTATCGAGACGAAGATCTTTTCGACGAAATCATTCCTGATCTTGTTCTCCAAGGAGTGAATACAGTGCTAAAATTAAATCCGATCGAAGCGAAGCCGGTAACGGCGATAGCGGAAAATTCATGAAACGTTCAATGCTCAAATCGAAGATCCATCGGGCCACCGTGACCGATGCGGATCTGGAATACGAAGGGTCCATCAGTATCGATCCAGCGCTGTGCGGGGCGGCCGATCTAGTCGAATTCGAAAAAGTCGATGTATACAATTGCGACAATGGCAATCGTTTCCACACCTACGTGATTTGGGGAGAAGCGGGAGAGATCTGCATAAACGGAGCAGCCGCTCGATTGGCCCAGCCTGGGGATCGTGTGATTATCGCCAGCTACATCGAGGTGGATGAAGGGGACGTCGATTCATTTTCGCCGAAGCTGGTACTGGTGGATCAGAAAAACGGAATCTCATCGCTGAAGCAGCCAGAGGTAAGGCGTCCGTAGGATAGTACCCGATAAACCGGGATGGGTCCGCTACGTGAGAGATCAAAACCCATATCTGGATTGTTGATCGGCGACGAGTTGGTGGCTCTCAATTTCTTCAGGAAGCTCGTATTTGATTTCTCGTGGCAGTTCGTTGATTAATCGGGCTGCCACGGTATCGAGATCCTTTAGCTCGCATTCCCAAATCACCAGTACGTTCCATCCGGCCTTTTTTAGCGCCATTTGGTTTTGGCGATCCCGTTCGACGTTCTTGCGAAATTTCGGAAGCCAGTAGTCCTGATTGGACTTGGGTGTGGTAGCGATTTTGCAGTTTGGATGTCGGTGCCAAAAGCATCCATGAACAAAGACAACGGTTCGGTATTTGGGCAAAACGATGTCCGGCTTTCCCGGGAGCTTTCTATTACTGGGCCCATTTACAGTGAACCGGTAACCTAAATTGTGCAGCAGGCTGCGAGCGATGAGCTCCGGCTTAGTATTCCGGCTCCTCACGCGGCTCATTACCCAAGAGCGATGCAATTTGGAAATATTGTCTGGCATTCAGGCCCTACTGGTCAATTGAGCTCAGAACTTCCTGGTAGTAGGCTCGAGCCTGGTCGTAGGCTTTTCTGGCTGCAGGCCGTTCCTTGTCGGATATTTGCCCTTTCTTGGACTCCCAACAAGTATCAACAGCTTTAATACACCATTCGGCGCTCTTCTTGTTGACCCTGATGGGATCGCCATCGACGTTGATGAAAATAGGATTCGTGTGAGCGCTAGGCAAAATGCGGAGGGCGACCCAGCTGGATTGGGCGATTTCCAACTCGAACTCCAGTGGCCGCGTGTTTCCATCGGCGAGCAGCTCCCTTCTCGCTACCGGCTCCCCGTTGACGACGAGTTCTACGGGAACCTTTCTGGTGGAATCGATGCGACAGCGTTCAATATGCCAATAGGGCTTCTCGTCTAGCCGGCTGTTTCTAATAACCTCGGTTTCTTCGGTTATTGATTCCTGGAGGAGGGCGGCTGCATCGACCTGAACAGTCACTGTGGAAGGAGCCGGCAGATCTAGCTGGCTGATGTCCCCGTTCGTTCCTGGTTCGCCAACGGCTACATCATTGATGCGAAAGTCCATTAGATGGCTCATTCCGTCGCCACAGTAGCTGCGGCCGTTTTTCAACCCTTGAGTCCATGCGTCGAAGTTGAGCGGCTGGCCAGGGTCGAGCTTTACGTAAACTCGACCCAGGCCGACCTTGTCGCCGTAAATACAGGGGAAATCAGTCTCCCCGGAGATACGCGTCCTCAGTCCTGAATTGAGTGTATGGTACCAAATGTTCAATTCCCAGATTGCAGGCGTGTCCACAGTGGATATAAAATCGCAAAGACCATGCGGGGCAGCGACGATGTACTCGTTGGCCCCGATTCCGTCGAATGGGGGCATTGCGTAATCGGGCAGTACACTAGCTTCTCTGCCAACTCGGGCTTGCCGACGCTCGGCATTGCGGTAGGGCATCGGAGTCATGCGTTCGCTATTCGGGGCGAAATCTGGGAGGCCTAAGCCCCAACCGGAGTGACTGTATCCTACTATTCCGCCTTGCTTCTGCCCCCACTCTAGCACTGGCAAAGTCCAACTGGGCCATTCTTCGACAAGCGTGGTCCCTGGATAGTCGTCCTCCTTTAGTCGCAATAGACAAAGATGGCCGGCGTGCGAAGATGGAAATCCGCTAACCTCAATGTCGTAGCGCATCAAATAGTTCGATTGAGAAAGCTCGGAGTTCTTCCCTTCAAAGTATTGTTTTTGTGAATACCAACAAGGCCCCCAAGTTAAGACGCAGCCGACGTTAAGATCTTCGCCGAGAATGTGTCTCATCATGTCTTTCGGAGAAACGCCTTCAGTAGGGTTTTCATAGTGAGCGCATCCAGCGGCATGCACGTGGTGATCCCCTGAATACCAATTGCGGCTTGCTGGATGAATCCACCTTTCGAGATCAAACGCGATTTCGGCTTCCCGGTCATCTGGCCCAATACGAAGAGATTTTGTTTGGGGGTGGTATTCGGGGCCTCTAGACACGGTGATTTCAAACTCTCGTGGAGGCAGTATAACCATCTCTCCATCCGCCCGATAGACTTGGTCGTGAAAGAAGAAGTCCGGGGCTAGTCTTCGGGCTGGATTTGGATAAACCCGACCTTTGTCATCCTTTATGACGAAAGCGCAGCTGGTCGGCTCGCCATTGTAGTCCTTAACTCGAAGTGTCACTTCAGTTGCTGGAGAGCAATCGAAAAGGATGGCGACTTCGTTGCGAAACCCGATATCTTGAGTGCCTTGGCCGACATCGAAAGCGAGGGAAGCTTCTCTAGCTCCAGCATCGCGACTGTATAGTTGAATGATTCTGTATTCCAAAGGTAGGCCGGAAAGCTTTGGATTCAAAGGTCGGCCATCCACCGTAACAATATCCAGCCAGCGATCGGCGACGTCCGCCATTGTGATGTCGAGCGTAGGCGATTTCGCGCCGGTGCTGCGCCGATATTGGGGAGCGGCATTCGGGCTGTTGGCCCGAAGCTGAGGCGTGATGCCCGCTTCATTGTGAACCTTTACCAAAAACGTGCGCCAGCCCTGCTGAACCAGAACTTTATCAGCCGGTCCTGCCTCAACGGTTACGCGACTTTCATCGTTTATTCGAACACCTGCTACGCAATAAGCATCGAGCCTTTCTTGTATGCGTTCCACGACGAGTTCCGAATTGTTTTGCTGGATGGCTGATTGAATTGCCGCGATATCGCTCTCGGCTATTGGAGCGCCAGCAAAGTTCATCGCTTCTATTAATCGCTCCGTGGCTGCGGCTAAGGGCTGTGGCTCGACATCTCGGACGGGTAGAAACTGACCGTTGCTGGTCAGGGGGAAGATTGAGGCTATTAGAGCGAGGGCGGTTGGCTTTAAAGTCATAGATTTTGGGGCTAGGGATAAGAGGGTGTTTTAGGCGAGTATAGGGCAACTAAAAGGCTAGTGTGAGCTTAAGCAATGCTCCGGGGCAATTGCGAGACGGAATCCGATTGCCCTGGTTGATGAAAGGCACAACCTCTGGCGGCAAAAGGTTGTTTCAATTATGCAGGGAAGAAGATTTTTGAGGGCCGTTGCCGCTTTGGGATTAGCAATTCTGTTGCCGATGGCTGCATTGGCATCGCTCAACATCGAGTTCGAGGAGTACGACTTGCCCAATGGGTTGCATGTCATTCTACATCGGAATACGGATGCGCCAGTAGTGTCGACTTACTTGCTGTACCATGTTGGCAGCAAGGACGAGCGCCCCGATCGAACGGGATTCGCCCATTTTTTCGAGCACCTTATGTTCGAGGGGAGCGAGAACATAGATAGAGGGCAGATCGATAAAATCATTTCTGGAGCTGGAGGTAATTTGAATGCATCGACCTCCTTCGATCGCACCGACTACTATATCAATCTTCCGTCCAACGAGTTGGAGCTAGCCTTGTGGATCGAGTCCGAGCGTTTGCTGCATGCGGTGATTGACGAAACGGGGGTGGAGACGCAGCGGGAAGTCGTTAAGGAGGAGCGCCGTTCTCGCTATGACAATCAGCCGTATGGGTCCTTGATGGAGAATATGGCGGCGGCGGTGTTCGCTGACACCTCTTATGCTTGGACGCCAATCGGCTCGGCCCAGTACATCGACGAAGCGACGATCGACGAATTCCGCGATTTCTACAAAAAGTGGTACGTCCCGAATAACGCGATTTTGTCGATTGCCGGTGATATAGACATCGAAAAGACCAAATACCTCGTTGCTCGATACTTTGGCGAGATACCCAGAGGCCCAGAGCCGGATCGCGTTGATATCGATTGGCAGCTTGATGTAGAGGGTCTCAAGAAAATCGTTGAGGAACCTATGACTCCGCTTCCCGCTACCGTGCACATTTGGCGGGCACCGTTGCTAACCCACGACGATGCGGAAGCGATTGATCTGCTGATAAGCATCCTGGCTAACGGCAAAAGTTCACGCATGTACCGTAGGTTGGTGGATGTGGAGCGAGCAGCGGTGAATTCCGCCGCTTTCACTTGGCTGCAAGAGAAAGCGGGGCTGGTGGCCGCGTATGCTATAGGAAACCGAGGTGTAACCATCGAGCAGCTTGACCGCTTGATTGAAGAGGAAGTACAAAAACTGATCGACGAGGGGATCACGGATCGGGAATTCCAAAAGGCCCTTAATCAGAAGGAAGCCGAGATCGCCTCTTCGATAGGTACCATGAGTAGCCGAGCGCAATCGTTGGCATACTATCACCAGTGGTATGGCGATACTGGCAGGATAAACAAGGAGTTGGAGTCTTACCGAAGCGTGACTAAGGAAGACTTGCAGCGATTAGCCACGGAGATCCTCGTCCGGGATCGAAGAAACACCCTGCATTATCCAGTTCCAGGAAGCGAATAACCTTTTGGCAAATTTGGATATGAATTTGAAACAAGCCCTATTTCTTTTGTTGCTGGCATTTTTTATTTCCGGCTGTGGCGGCGGGGATCCTTCTGCTCAAAGTGGTAATCTTGCGGAACTCGATCGATCTACCCGGCCTGCTCCGGGTCCAGCTCCGGAGTCCTCATTTCCTGAATACGATACGACGCAGACCGAGGAAGGGTTGAAGATTTACTCAATCGAATCCGAAAGACAGCCGGTCATTACTTACCGTCTACTATTCCGGACAGGCGGGCTCTTTGATGATGATAAGCCGGGCCTGGCAGAGTTTGTCGCCAGCATGCTCGACAAGGGAGTGGAGGGAAAGTCGGCTTACGAGTTAGCGAGCGAAATCGACTTTATTGGAGCTAGCTTATCAACCTCGGCGACTTCGGATTTCATCGCGATTTCAGTGTCGGGATTGTCTCGATACAAGCCCGAATTGCTAGATATTTTGAAGAGCGTCGTGTTGAATCCGGTTTTTCCTCAGGAAGAACTGGAAAAGCTGAGACAGCGAACGATCTCTAACCTGATTTCCGAGAAAAGCGAGCCCGATGCCCTAGTCGACAAACTGAGGCGAAAACTAGTCTACGGCGACGGAGCTTACGGGGCTTATAAGACGGAAGAAAGCGTCGCGTCGATTCAGAGAGACGACCTCACCGCTTTCCATAGCGAACACTTCATCCCGAACAATGCCTCTTTGGCCATAGTGGGGGACTTCAACGGGAATGAAGAGATTGATAGAGTTTCCAGAGTGTTCAGTGATTGGAAACGAGGTGAACTGCCAGTAATGGTGGAATTATCTTTTCCAGCGGTCGATGGACAAACCGTCCATCTGATCGACCGGGAGGATTCGGTTCAGTCGACAGTGCGGGTGGCCCAGCAATCTATCCCCAAATCGAATCCAGACACACCTGAGTTGCGTGTCGTGATGTCCGTTTTGGGGGGAGGTTTTTCCGGTCGGATGTTTCAGAATTTGAGAGAAGACAAAGGGTACACCTACGGCGCCGGTTCCTACTCTGCCAACGCGGCCAAGTTTGGGGCCATCGTTTCTTACGCGGATGTGCGAAACGATGTGACGGCTGATGCGGTCAAAGAAATTTTCTATGAACTGCAGCGAATTGGAGATGAACAGATTCCGGAATCGGAACTGGAGATGCATAAGAAGTATCTTTCAGGCAACCACATGATCAGCTTGGAGCGCCCCTTGACGATTGCCCGGCTTGTCCAGGAAATTGATGTCTATGATCTAGACCCGGATCACTACCGTAGCTATGCGGCGCAGTTGATGTCGGTGACGCCGGAGCTAGCGGAAGAGCTGGCGAGTAAATATATCCGACCCGAAAACAGTGTTGTCGCTTTGGTGGGGAAGTGGTCCGAGATCGGAAACACCCTTAAAGAAGCGTGGTCCGTAACGGTCTACGATGAGGATTTGAAGGTAAAGCAGCCGTAGGATAAGCTGCTAGCCCGTTTCCTAGTTGCAACCGAACTGCAGCCCGATCATCTGCCGCGTACGATCGCAGATATCGTCGTCCTCGGCCATCACTAGGCAGCGCTGCATCAAAGATACTCGGGCTAATTCTTCAGGGCTGGATGCGATGCTGTCCGCTGCTGCGCTTAACATCGACCACTCCTCCTCGTTCAGGGGCACTTTTATCGTTGTCATAATCATTGAATCATCGACCTAAGCGATCGCAGCTTTAGGTAAATTTTCCCAGGGGATAGGGAATGCAGTCTATTGAATTGTGCGGATAGACCTTAAGTTGATGGTACTTAAAGCCGTTAGAAGGCGTGGCTATTGAGATTCCTATGCGAGTGATTCCCAATTGGGTCTCACCCGCTCAGGATAGACCTGAATTTAAAGGACGAGTAGTATTTACATGGTAACGCATCCAATACAAATCGAAGAAATCCAGTCGGATTTAGATGGAATCGCCATTGCGCCGCAACTGTTGCCCAAATTGCAGCAGATGATTTCGGACTGCAACACCAACCCGGACGAGATTCGGGATATGATACGCATGGATCCGGCATTGAGCGCCATGATCCTGAAAACGGCGAACAGGTCTTACTTCAATCCTGGGTATCACATCGATAGTATTGACGACGCGATCATGCACCTCGGGTTCAGCGATGTTTATCAGATTGTCACAATGCTGACATTCTCGGATCTACTGTCAGAACCATTGACCTCCTACAACATTAGCGCCGGAGAGTTCTGGCAAAGATCTGTAGCTTGCGGATATGCCATGGAAAAGCTGGCTCGTAAATACGGAGAGGACGCTGGCGTGGCGTACACGGTAGGATTGCTCCATGGCATCGGAATGGTGTTCCTGGATCGCGAGATCAAAAAGGCGCCGCATATAGAGTTCAAGCACTCCTTGCCCGAAGACATGGCCTTGGCGAATGAAGAGATGGAGGTTTTCGGAATCAACCATGCCAAGGTCGGAGCCGCTTTGATGAGAGATTGGGGCTTTTCCGACGAGATTGTCGTACCGGTGCTCAACCAGTTTGAACCATCTGAATCAGGCAAGCATGAGCGCATGGCTTGTTTGGTTTCCTTCGCCAAACGTATGGTTAGCACGATCATTAACGATCCGAACAGCAGCGCTGCCGCTCGCGGTCCGGACCCGCTGCTGATCGCGTTGCTCCACTTGACCAAGGAACAGTATCTTAAAGTGGTAGAGCAGCTCAGAGTGAGTTACGAGAAAGCGGAAAGCCTCGTGAGTGACAAGAACCCGAATCGTTCAGATGTACCGAAAAAGGCGAGGTCAAGAAGCGAGTTAAGAAGGCGATTGCTTCCAGACTCGGTTACGGGGAAGGCAGCATTCGGATCTAGATTTTGGTAGCCTCGGCTCGGGCAATCTTCCGCGAGATCAGAGCTGAGCGGACTGTCGATCTGCCACTCAAGTTTTCCTTGGGGAAGCCGATTGATACGATCGACCGTTTGTCATTCCACACAGTTTTAATTAAGCAACACGAACATGAGCGATTCAGCAGCATTGATAGATTGGGAACAGCTAGAGATGATCTTCGGCGAAGACGATAAGGATTTCGATGAAGATATGGCAGAACTCTTTCAAGAGTTCGTAGAGGATGGCGCCGAACGATTCGGCATCTTGAAAGCCGCGTCTTTTGAAGCAGAGAAAGACATGCTAGGGAATGAGTCCCACAAGCTCAAAGGCTCGTCCAGCAACTTTGGATTTTCGCGCGTGGCGTCGGAATTGGCTAACATAGAAGACAACATCGAATCATTGAGCTTTGAAGCATTCCAGGCGTCCCTACTCGAAGCCGAGAGGGCTTTCCTGGCGTCTGCTGCAGAGGTAAAAAATAAGTACTCGGCTCTGCAGAATTAAACTGGTTTGCCCACGGCATCACCGCTTGCGTACCCGCTGCAAACATTTTCCAAGCCGCGATCTCTTGAAGATCGCGGCTTTTGCTTCTTGGAATCTCGCGTGCGTAGGGTTAAAGCGACCCAACTTATTCTATGAAAACCGTTAGAGAGGGATTGATCATCCTGGCTATTTCCGCCGTTTCCGGAGCAGTAGCGTTTTTCGTTCATCCGAAGGCTCCGTCCTTCAGTGCCGGCGATCTCGAGCTGGAGCTCGAGCAGGTAGATGAGTTGGGCCCTGTTTTTTGGGTGGATGCGAGAGCGGACGAGGATTTCGAGCGTGGCCACCTCGATGGAGCCATATCCCTGAACGTAGAGCGCTGGGAAGAGCTATTGTTGGGATTTCTCGATAGTTGGCCTCCGGATGCCACGGTTGTCATCTATTGCTCTAGCCAAGCATGTCTTCGTTCGCATGAGGTGGCTGAGCGACTGCAGGATGAGCTTGGTGTTGAAGAGATCTATGTCCTCAAGGGCGGCTGGGAGCGTCTTTTAGAGGCTGGAAGAGTTTCAGGAGGATGACGATGAAGTGGATTGGCAGAATTACGGAAGGCTTGGTCGGGGTCGTCTTCTTTTGGGCAGGTTTCCTGAAGCTGCTCGATCCTCAAGCCTTCGTTTCGTCGATTTTGACGTACGAGGTTTTCAGCTACCAAGTAGCAGTTGTCTGCGCATTGGTCGTGCCCTATCTGGAGATCGTGACGGGTGTCTGCTTTGCGCTTGGCGTCTTGAAATCGGGTTCACGACTCATGGCCTTCGGGATGCTGGTTGTCTTTATCCTGCTATTAGCCCAGGCGGCGATACGTGGCTTGGATGCGGATTGCGGGTGTTTTGGAGAACGGTCGGGCGCGGAGTCTGGCTATGCTTGGCCGATCGCTAGAGACGCCTTAATGCTAGTGGGCTTGGCTGTCGGGTTAGTGTTCGAACGCTTAACTCGGGATGCGGAAACGGAATGAAGGCTATTGGCGATAAATTGGCCTTAGACTTTGAAGTCGGTCTTGTCCGGGACGGGTCGAAGATAAAGACCATCCTGTCAGAATCGCTTGATGGGCCGACCGTTGTGTCCGTCTACATGCGCAATAACACCGGGAGCTGTGACAAGCAGATGCTTAGCCTCAACGAAGCTTATCAAGCATTGAAGAAACGTGGGGTAAGCTCATTGGGCGTTAGCAAGGATACGGCTGGTTCACACTTGAAATACGCCGATCGTCACGGAATTCAGTTTCCTCTAGTCTCCGATCCCGAACATCGCTTTGCCAAAGCTGTCGACTCGCTGATTGAGAAAAAGATGTATGGCCGAACCTTTTGGGGGCCGCAAAGGGCTGCCTACTTGATCGATGAGAAGGGCTTGTTGCTCGGCGTCTGTGAAAAGGTGGATCCAAGCCGCCATGGAGAGCAGGTCGAGAGTTTGCTGAAGGCGCTCGATACTTAGGAGTCTGGCCCAGAGCTACTAGCTGGTTAATGTTGGCAGTATAAGTCAGAATCAGGCTTGTTAAGCAAATTCGTTTATGCCTTAACATAGCCTCGATTGACTGTAATCGCCACAGAGAAAGGCCAAGAGAGATCCCACGGTGTTGACGATTGGGACAGGGCTCATTCCTGGCATCCCTTCACGCAAATGAAGGAGTATTGTTCTATTCCCTCTTTGCACATCGAGCGCGGAGAGGGTTGTTGGCTTTGGGATATGGAGGGGAATCGCTATCTCGATGGAAACGCGTCAATTTGGACAAACGCCTTGGGTCACAATGACCCCGATCTCAACCGCGTATTAGTTGATCAGTTGGGCAAGGTCTCCCACACGACCTATTTGGGCTTGAGCCATCCAGCAGGGGCTGAGTTGGGGCATCGCTTAGTCGAGCTCAGTCCCGGCAACCTGACTCGAGCGTTCATGATGCCCGCCATTTTGAATTTCAACGTGCCCC
>CAZFUD010000030.1:24500-28541 GCA_964521705.1 uncultured Opitutaceae bacterium
AGCTCTCAAGCTATCTTTTCAATATTGGCAGCTGGTTGAGAAACCGGAAAAGCGGCTCGTTGTGGGGATGGAAGGCGGATACCATGGCGACACGTTCGGAGCGATGTCGGCTGGTAACAGCGAGAGTTTTCATGGGCGGTTCAGAGCCTGGCAGTTTGATTCTAGAGCCTTTCCCCGACCCAATTGCGCCGAGATCAATGGAAGGATTGTTGCCCAAGAAATGGATCGAAGCCTTGAAGCTCTCGAGTCGATCTTGATTCAGGAAGCTACCCGGGTAGCGGCGGTCGTTATCGAACCTTCGATTCAAGGTCCGGCTGGTATGATGCTGCAGCCGCCGGGATTCCTCAAAGAGGTGGCGAGATTGTGCCGACTTTTCGATGTTCACTTGATTCTCGACGAGGTCTTCGTGGGCTGCGGCAGAACTGGCGATTTGTTTGTATGCCAGGCTGAGAAGGTCGAGCCCGATTTCCTATGTCTGGCGAAAGGACTCTCCGCAGGCTATTTGCCGATCGCGGCGACACTCACCTCCGAAACCATCTATGAAGCGTTTCTAGGCGATTTCGATTCAGGCAAAGGATTTTATCACGGGCACACGTTTACAGGGAATCCGCTTGCGGCTCGAGTGGCGCTGGAAAGCCTGGAAAAGATTCAGCGACTCATCGATTCGGGCCGCTTGAAGCGGACGATCCACTCCTTTGGCGATGCATTCGAGCGGGCAATCTCTGGAATCGAGAATGTTTCTGGGGCTCGGCAAAGAGGGTTGTCGGCAGCCATTGATTTGATACCGGGCAATGGCGTGAAACCTTGGAAAGTGAATGATCGAGTGGGCTTGGAAGTCTGTTTGGCGGCTCGGGAGCGAGGTCTTTTGCTGCGGCCCCTAATGGATTCCATCCTCGTGGTCCCGCCCTTGGTGATCGAGAAAAAGGAAATAGATTTTCTATTCGCTAATCTGAAGGAAGCGATAAATACGGTAATGAAAAAAAGAGTATTTAAGAATGAAATACGAACTAGAGGACATTCAGCAAATATATAACCTGCCCTTGACGACGCTTATTTTCAGGGCCCAAAAAGCTCACCACGAGTTTCAAGATCCATCGGGAGTCCAGCTTTGCACTCTAAAGTCTATAAAGACCGGAGCCTGTCCGGAGGATTGCAAATATTGCCCGCAATCAGCCCACAGCGAGGCGGCTATAGAAAAAGAGAAGTTGCTGGATACCGAGACAATTTTGATCGATGCCCGGGCGGCGAAAAGCGGTGGAGCAACACGCTTTTGCATGGGAGCGGCTTGGAAGAAAGTTCCTTATGGAGAGCAATTCGATTCATTGCTTAGCACGGTTCGGTCGGTAAGCGAAATGGGACTGGAAGTCTGTTGCACGCTCGGTTCGCTGGAGCAGGACCAAGCTAATGCTCTCAAAAAAGCTGGCTGCCGCGTTTATAATCATAACTTGGATACGTCACGAGAGTTCTATAGCGAGATTATCACTACTCGAACTTATGACGAAAGACTCGGCAATATCGAGAAAGTCCGAAATGCGGGGATGGAGGTGTGCAGTGGCGGAATCATTGGCATGGGCGAGTCGATAGATGACCGCCTTAAAATGCTCCGCGAATTGGCGAACATGGATCCTTACCCGGATTCAGTGCCGATCAACGCCTTGATTGCTTGTAAAGGTACGCCATTGGAATCCCAGAAATTCGTCGATAGTTTCGAATTCGTACGCATTATCGCGACTGCTCGCATTCTGATGCCTAAGGCGATGGTCCGTTTGTCAGCTGGCCGGACCGAAATGAATGAAGAACTGCAAGCCCTGTGCTTCTTGGCGGGAGCCAATAGCATCTTTTTGGGGGACAAGCTTCTGACTACGGCTAATCCTGATCGGAATGATGATTTCCAGCTGCTTGAGAAACTTGGCTTAAGTTCGCTGGATCCAGATGAGGCCAGGGAGATTCATGCCCGGTCGGAAGGGCAGCATGCGGTGCCTGCCTAGTGTTCAATGAAGACGCTATTCGTTAGCGGAAGCGATACCGACGTAGGAAAAACTTGGGTGGTAGCCGCCATAGCCCGAGAGTTGCTCAACCGCGGTGAAAGCGTCCAGGTCATAAAGCCAGTGCAAACGGGCGCAGAAAGCGGTGTCGAAACTGATGTATCGACAATCAAACGACAGATCTCTTATCCCAATTTGGAAACGCATACGCTCTTTAGCTACGCGTTGCCAATCGGTCCCGTGGCAGCAGCCAGGAGCGAAGGGAAATCTCTGGAGCTGGATTCCATTCTTAGCCGATTGGGCAGATTGCCTGAGGACAAGGACTGGAGAATCATTGAAGGAGCGGGCTCCCTGGCGACCCCGATTGCAGAAGACGGAAAGGATTGGGCGGATTTCGCGAAGGCCCTAGGCCTGCGTCGCATCGTTCTGGTGGTGGACAATCGAGTGGGAGGGATCGGCCAAAGCCGGCTAGTCCACTCCTTTGCTTCTAGCAAACGCCTAGAGGCGGGTATCGTTCTTAATGAGAGCCGTAAACAAGACCCAGTACATAAGTTGGCAACCGAGGAAGGTATACGAGAAAGCGGCATCCCTTTGCTGTGCTTGCTCAGCTTCAATGAAGAGCGGTTTGCTGAGGGGTCACTGAGCTGGTTGTGACTGGCGATCTACAATCTAGATTGAAGGCAAAGCTGGACGAGCGAAAACGGGCTGGGCTTTTCCGTTCATTGCAGAGCGCTAATGCAGACCCGGGCATTCTCAATCTGGCAAATAATGATTACCTTGATTTGGCTAAAGACAAGAGGATGCAGTCGGCTGGAATAGAAGCCCTGGAGCGATATGGCTGTTCTTCGTCTGCGTCCCCACTAATTACCGGTTACGGGCGAGTACACGAAGAACTGAAGCAAACGCTTTGTCGATGGCATGGTTTTTCGTATGGTTTGATATGGAATTCTGGGTACGCCGCCAATCAAGCAGTGTTGAGCTTGTTGCCGCAAAAAGGCGACCTCGTTTTCGCCGACAGGCTGGTCCACAATAGCATTCTTTCTGGCATACTCAAGAGCGGGGCTCGGCTCATGCGGTATCGCCACACGGATCTGGATCATTTGGAAGCTTTGCTTGTGGATCACAGCGAGGCAAAGCGTAATACATTTGTCGTTACTGAATCCGTATTTAGTATGGACGGCGACTGGCCCGATTTAGAACGGTTGGCGAAATTGAAGGAGAGCTTCGAGTTCTTCTGGATACTAGACGAAGCTCATGCCTTGGGATGGTATGGCGATCAAGGTCAAGGTTTGGCTAGCGAGCTAGGAGTGGAAGATCGAGTAGACCTTTTGGCAGGAACCATGGGAAAGGCTCTGGGTTCGCTGGGAGCATACAACCTTTTTAGGGACGAAAGTATTGGAGATTACCTAGTCAATTACTCTGAAGAGTTTATTTATTCGACCTATTTAACCCCCGCCAACGCGGCGATCGCGATGGAAGCGGGGGATATTATTAGGTCTTCTGCAACCTTGAGGAGGCAAGGGCGGGAAATATCAAAGGCAATTCGACGCTCGTTAAATGCTTTGGGGCTATCCGTGGCTGAGGGCGATTCAAATATTATATCGATTGTCATCGGGGATGCCGAAAAGACGATGCGAGCTGGTCGGCTGCTCAATAGCCAAGGTATTCTGGTAGGCTCCATTCGTCCGCCAACTGTACCTGGAGAAACGAGTCGGCTGAGAATTTCATTAAAGGCGACGCTTACATCGGAGGATGTTGAGCGAATACTAGCGGCTTTCGGGCAAGTAGCCAAAGAAATACTATGAAAATAGTTTGGCTTAATGGTTGGGGATTGAGTTCGCGTTACGTCGAGCGAATAGCGGACAAGTTGTATCCAAATTTACACCATACAGTTATTCTGCCGACCTCAAATTGGATTGAGCGGCTGGTGAAGCAGGATTCCGATAGTATTCTTGTTGGCTACTCGCTGGGAGCTTTTCTATTGTTAAGCCGTCCAGATCTAGCGACTCGATTTAGTCAAACAATTCTATTGGCCCCTTTTGAAGATTTTAGGGCG
>CAZFUD010000031.1:0-19481 GCA_964521705.1 uncultured Opitutaceae bacterium
CGCAAGTAGCGCACTCCGCCATGTATGAGTTTTGTGCTTCGACTGGAAGTGGCGTTAGCGAAATCCGCCGCTTCGACGAGCGCTGTTCGATAGCCTCTAGAAACGGCATCCAGGGCGCAGCCTAATCCCGTAGCCCCGCCTCCGATCACAACAACGTCCCACAGGGTGTTCTCTTTCCGCAGTCGTTCGATGCCATGTGAGCGATTCAAAATGTATCCAAAAGTTGGTTGGTTATATCAAAGTGGTGAATTCGTCGCCCGTGAATAGCCTGGTTCGTGGCTATTCGATTTCGAAGAGAAACTCGATTTCGACGGAGGCGTTCAAGGGCAAGGCGTTTACGCCAACGGCGGCTCGGGCGTGTCGGCCGGCGTCACCTAGAACCTCCAAAAGCAGTTCGCTGGCGCCGTTGGCGACTTGAGGTTGAGCGAAAAAATCGTCATCGCTTTGGACAAAGGCGCCGATGCGAACCAGTCGCGTGAGCCTTTCGAACGACCCGCCAAGTTCCGCTTTCAGAACGGCTAGACCATTGAGTACGCATTGACGGGCCGCGTCTTGGGCCTCTTCGATGGACACTTGTGATGGCACCTTGCCGGCGCTCATCAGTTCGCCGTTGCGCATAGGTAGCTGGCCGCTGACGACCACGTGCCCCGCGCTCGTCACTGCGGGTACATAGGTGGCGACGGGTTTCGGGGCTTCCGGAAGCGCTAAGCCGAGTTTCTCGAGATTCGATTCTATGGACATGGATTTATGTGATTGAATAGTTGAAGGCTGAACAGCGAATGGATGGGTTCAGGTTTCAGGTGTCTGGTCCCAAGAGCTTTGAAATACGCCTTCGCCGAAGGTTGTGAAGGGGTTGCTGAAGCTATCTTTATAGACGGCTGCCCCAGCAGTTATGCAATGGGCTCCAGCGATGGCGGCGTCGCCGATTTGCTTGGCATTGCGAATCGCAGCCGCGATGATTTCAGAAGGATAGTCGTGAGCGTCCAGCATTTCCCTCACATCGCTTATCAATGTATCCGAGCCGTCGCCGAACTGGTCTCTCCAACCCAGAAAAGGGCTGATAAAAGCGGCCCCAGCCCGGGCGGCATGCCAAGCTTGGGCGACCGACATGATAAGTGTGGCATTGGTTCTGATCCCATCCTTGGATAATTCCCTTATCGCTTTGAAGCCGCCTTCGCAGGCCCCCACTTTAATGACGAAGTTAGGGGAAAGCGCGGCGAGCTCGCGCCCTTGTTTGACGATCTCGTCGCAGTCGGTATAGTGTGGGTTCACTTCTACGCTGACAGGTTTATCAGTGCCCTTAACCATTTCCGCGATTTCGGCGATGACGACGCGAAACGGTTTGCCTGACACCATCACGTGCCGGGGGTTAGTGGTAAGACCATCCATGTCCCAGGTATCCAGGGCATGGGCGATTTCTTCGGTAATGGCGCTATCGAGGAATAGTTTCATAATTCAGTGAGTTGAGTGCGTTGACTAAATGTATCCAATTTTTAAGGTTAGCTTATTTGAGCGAAAGCGATATGCTTGGTTTCGAGGAATGCATCGAGCCCTTCAGTCCCGAGCTCGCGACCGAGCCCGCTTTGCTTCATGCCGCCAAAGGGGCATTGGCTCGTCGTGGGCACGGAATCATTGACTCCGATGGTACCGGCTTCTAACGCCTCGGCTACACGCCAAGCCCGATTAAGATCTTCGGTAAAAACGTAGGCAGCCAGGCCGTATTCAGTATTATTGGCCCGCTGAATCGCTTCATCCTCGTCGTCGAATACGGAAACCGGGGCGACCGGAGCGAAGGTTTCCTCATTCATGCAGAGGGTGTCCTCTGGAACGTCGGCCAGTATGGTGGCTTCGAGAAAGTTGGGGCCGCGTCCCTCTGGGCTCTCGCCTCCGCAAAGGAGTCGAGCCCCAGATTGAACAGCCGCTTCGATGTGGGTTCGGGCGGTATCGGCGGTTGCCTGGTCAATCAATGGGCCGATATCGACGCCGTCTTCCATTCCATCGCCCACTTTGAGAGCGCTGGCTTTTGCCACGAAGGCCTCAAGAAAGGCGTCGTAGATGCCTCGTTGTACGTAGATGCGGTTTGACGCGATACAGGATTGGCCGCCATTGCGAAATTTGGTTATGAGGGCTCCTTCGAGCGCTTTCTCCATGTCCGCGTCGTTGAAGATGACAAGGGGGGCGTGGCCGCCGAGCTCCATCGAAAGCTCTTTAACTTGATCGGCGCTTTGGCGAATCAGTTCGCGACCGACCTCCGTAGAACCCGTAAACGTGATTTTACGGCAGCTAGGATTCTCCATTAATTCCGCCCCAATTTCGCGGGCGCTGCCGACCAGCAATTGAAATACGCCTTTTGGAAGTCCAGCTTCGTGGACCGCTTCCGCCAGCAATACCGAGCTCAGAGGTGTGGCGCTGGCAGGTTTTAGCAGCACGGGACATCCGGCCGCCAGAGCCGGCGCTATTTTTCGAACGGCAAGGACAAGAGGGAAGTTCCACGGGGCGATCGCGCCCACCACGCCGATTGATTGACGAATGACGATGTGACGCTTCCCTTCAATTTGATTCGGGACGACGCGGCCATAGGAGCGCTTGGCTTCTTCCGCGAACCATTGGAAATGATCGAGGGTCATTCCAATCTCGCCCTTGGCTTGGGCGAGGGGTTTGCCGTTTTCCAGAGTGATGGCGCGGGCGATATCGTCGGCCCGCTTTTCAACTCCAGCGGCGATAGCGTGCAAATAGGCGCCGCGCTCTTTGCCGGTTAGGCTCTTCCAGCCGGCCCACGATGCGTCCGCGTCAGCGATGGCTTGGCGGGCGCCATCCCTATCGATGGTGCTAATCGAACCAATGACGTCTCCGGTCGATGGGTTTACGACTTCGAGAGCCGGTCCAGGGTTCTTCCATTCGCCGTTTAGATACAAGGCGCTGGGTGAGTTTGAAGAGGCGCTATTCATAGATTTGTTTCGTTTTGGATAATATTAGTTATTTAGATTTAAACCGACATGGGTACTGACCGTGTCTAAGAACGAGAGATTGATTCATCCGAATTTCCAAGGACTTCGATACTCGACAGTCTTCAAAAGAGCGTCCGCTTCTGGGTTACCGATTACAGTTTCGGTCTTCGCATCCCAACGAAGCGGTTTGCCAACAATCTGGGAAACGAGTCCTAGATGTCCTGGTGTTATAGACCGATGCCCTGTCTCCGCAGGAGCAATACAGGGTTTGCGCGAGCGGATACCGTCCAGAAAATCGCGATGATGGCTTAGCGAGACACGGGCCTTTACTGGACCGCGATCGAACGATTCCTGTATCCATTGTCGATTGGATGCGTCGATTTTTCCTCGATCGACGCATACCCAACCATCTTCCCCGATCCATTTTATACCTGTAGGGTGCCGATCGGATATAGATGTGGTGATGCCGCCCGCGTACTGGCAGCGGATTTCGTAATTGACCGGCGTATTGTATATACTCGTTTCTGGGAATATCCAATTGACGGCCTCCACAACTTCGGGGCCGCTCGAATCCATTCCCAGCCCCCAGTGAGCAATATCATTATGGTGGCCGATAAAGTCCATGATTTGACCGCCCCCGTAGGCGTAGTGGAAACGCCAATTGCGATGGTGGCGAGCAAAAATATAGGGGAGCTTTTCACTGGGGCCGCACCAAAAATCGTAGTCGAGACCTACGGGCGGGCTTGACGCCTCGAAATCATCCGTTCGCGGTTGTGAGAATCCAGTGGGAAGCCCCACCTCGACTGTTTTGATCTTGCCGATTAGGCCATTGAGAACGGTCTCGGCAGCAACGCGGAAGCGAATTTCAGACCGTTGTTGTGAACCGGTTTGTAATATAGCGCCTCGCTTTTTGACTTCGCGGTAGATAGCTTGTCCTTCGGCGAAGAGATGAGTCACCGGCTTTTCGCAATAAACGTCCTTGCCATTGCCCAAAGCTTCGAAAACGCAGAGAGCGTGCCAGTGATCCGGAGTTGCTACCAGGATAGCATCGAGGTCATTTCGAGCGCAGAGTTCGCGGAAATCAGTGTAGCTATGGCAGCCCATGTAAACCCCTTTGAGAGCGTTTTTCCCGTAGTGATCCTCGACGAGGCGCTTAGCGGGCTCCCGACCGAGTGGATTCCGCTCTCCTTCCTTCATATCGCGGTAGTGTAGATTATGAACATCGCATATGGCGACGATCTGGACGTCTTCTTTTTGCAGGAATCCCTTAAGATGGCCCGTCCCCATTTCACCAAGACCGATTATTCCGAGATTGATTCGGTTTCCCGGCCCAGTTCGGCTTTTCCCCATTATGGAGGAGGGGGCGATCATCGGCATGGCGATGGCGGAAGCAGCGGACTGGATAAAGTGGCGACGGGATTGAGTCATGGATGTTGGGGCGTTTCTATCAGTCGTTGGGCCGGTTTTGGGGTAGCGTGGAGATGGACGATAGGGAAGCGGTTCCTTAGCTCGCTCGAAGAATGGCCATGGTTTCGGATTGTTCGTTGATCCGATTGATTAGAATTTCTTCGTCTTCAGGAAAGAGACGCGACAGTCCTATCCATGCGGAGCCTAGAGCCCCGGCAAAAGCTCCCAAGACCCCTTCCTCGAGGTACACTGCGCTGGCTATTTGCGGTAGAGCGAATTTGCGGAGATTGGGTTCGATTTGATTGCGGACTAGCATGGAGCAGCTAGGCACCTCTCCAGCGAGTACGATCTTTTCTGGAGCGAATAGATTGGCGAGGTTAGCGGCGATGACACCGATGCTGGCGCCAAGCTCCTCGAGTCGTTCACGCAGAAAATCATCCCCGGCTTCAGCGGCTAATACAATGTCCGCAAGGGATAGGGTATCGTTTTGCTCCAGTAATTGACGACGGGAATCGTTTTGCTGAAGCGATTCGAGCGATCGGCGAATCTCTTTAACGAATCCTGTCGCCGAGACAAGATCGGTAATGGTGGGTTTTTCGCTGGATAGAGGCTCAGGTGAAACGAGGTATCCGACTTCCCCTGACATAGAATTAGCTCCGCTGTATAGCTTGCTGTCGATTACAATGCCGAGACCGACTCCAGATCGTACTGCCAGGCAGAGAAAATTCCGGGAGCCGCGACCACTTCCTCGCAAGAGTTCAGCATATGTGAGGGACCGGATATTGTCCTCGATAAATACAGGCTTGTCATTGAAAAGGGATTCGAACCGCGTCTGAAGCGGAACGTCGTTGAAATCGGGAAGCAGGTCGTAGTGGATGATCTTTCCAGCAAGGGTATCTACTTGCCCAGGAGCTGCGACGCCGACTGAGAGCAATGGAAAACTCGCTTTTGCAGCCAGGTCTCGAGCGAGCTCTTCGATTTGCCGCAGAACATCCTCGCGTCCCAGGTTTGGACAGAAAGAGATTTCTTTTCGATCCAACTCGGCCCCCGAGAAATCGGTGAGAACGGCCCTAGCCCGAAGAGCCTCGAAATCTAAACCAAGAAAGCAACCCAGCTCAGGATTGAGACGGAGCGGTACGGGCGACCTTCCCCTCCCCGAGGAGGCAGGCTCGTCTTCAACAAGAAAGCCCTGTTTCAAGAATTCTTCGACATAATCGCTGACCATTGTCGCGTTTATGTTTAGCCGCCGGGCCAATTCGAACCGAGAGCAGGTACCATTGCGGAATACCTCGTTGAGGATACGGTGCTTCTTAAGAGCTAGCTTGGTTTCTCGCGGACGTGGACGCATCAAATTCCGCTTTTTAGTTTGAAAACAAAATTAATGCGGTCAACTCAAATTTGCCTAAACCGTCGTCTTGTTGACTTAAATCAACTGAATATTCGGCATTTCGCGATTATTGGATCGTGGAGATTGAAAGGATAATTCCGGCTGATATATTCTAAAAACAGAAATAAATTGATTGACCCCTATGAACGGATCTCTTCTTAGTTAGTGATTCGTGAACCTCCCGAATAAAATCTGGCTGTTTCGTTATCCCGAGCATGCATCCTCATTTCCGGTCGCGATCAAATGAAGCGCCCCGATGAAGTACGAAAACTCTTGGGTTTTTCGTCTGCCGAAGTGCGAAAGCAAGCCGGCAAGCATCTAGTTGTCTTGCCCGATATCGACTCCTTGCACCGACATTTTGCCGATGAGATCGCAGACGAGATCGCCTCGAACAATCGGAATAGCCGTCCGACGAAAATGATTCTGCCGGTTGGTCCTGTGGGGCAGTATCCGATTTTGGCTGAGAGAGTGAATGCGGAGAAAATCAGTCTGAAGAAATGCTGGATTTTCATGATGGATGAACATTGCGATGACAGTGGAGTAGTCTATCCGCCCGATCATCCGCTTGGATTCCGTTTCGCTTTCGATCGAGAGTTCGCGAGATTTGTGGACCCGGATTTGATGGTTCCGGGCGACCAGGTGATTTTTCCGGATCATAGAAACCTAGAGAAGTTGCCGGACAAGATTTCCGCGGTGGGCGGCATCGATACGACCTACGGGGGAATCGGCATTCATGGTCACATTGCCTACAATGAGCCCGAGCCTAATGTAAGGGAATCGGATCCTCGTTTAGTGGACCTCAATGACTATACGCGCACGATTAACGCGATCCGTTCGGAGATGGGTGGAAATCTTGAAAATTATCCGGGCAAAGGCGTTACCTTAGGGATGCGCCAATTGCTAGGGGCGAAACGTATTCGCTTATATTGCCGTAATGGCATCGATCTGGATTGGGCGAATACGGTTTTGCGGCTAGCTCTGTTTGGGAGTCCTGGAGACGACTACCCAGTTACGCATATTCGGAGCCACGATAACTACGTGATCGTGACCGATGAAGATACGGTGAAAAGACCACGCGTCATTGTTTGAATCCCCTTACATCGACGCTACGAAAATGACACATCTTAAACCCAATCATGGTCGTGTTGGATGCTGGATTATGAAGCTGGCATGAAACCGGAACATGGGGCATATCATATCGAATGAGAATAGACTTTAGTGATGAGCGTGTCTTGGCGGTAGTGGCCCATCCTGACGATGCGGAACTGCTATGCGCGGGCACACTTGCTCGAGCGAAAACGGACGGGGCGGCGATAGGGATTTGCGTTCTATGTAGGGGTGATAAAGGTCAGTCGTATCCGCCTGTTGATGATTTGGCGGAAATTCGAGGAGAGGAAATGAAGGCGGCGGCCGTCATTCTGGGAGCGGAATTGTTTGAAGGAGGGTTTTTCGATGGCGAATTGGTGGATGAGCCTCCCCAGCGGGGCAAGCTTATCGAATTGTATCGAAGATTTCGGCCCACGTTGACGCTTGGTCATTCGGACCAAGATTACCATCCAGATCATCGAGCCGCTTCGAAGCTAGCCGAGAGCGCCTCTTGGTTCTGCGCTTCGGCGGGGCATGAAACTGAATCTCCGCCAATGGATACGCCGCCTGCTCTTTGGTGGATGGACACGATAGACATGCATGGATTCGCTCCTGGTTTCTACATCGATGTGGGAGAGTTTATGGATTTAAAGCAGCGAATGATCCGCTGCCACCAAAGCCAGCTGGCTCGAAGCGATTCTGCCGATTTCTCTCAATTGGAGGAACTGATGGTCCGCCAATCGGAATCTCGAGGAGCCCAATGCGGAGCCATAGCGGCAGAGGCGTTTAAGATCCATTCCGCTTGGAAACGGACTCGATCATGGTAGTTAATTTTGAGATACAATTCTAATAAAATATGATCAATGAATAAGTTGAAATACGAATTTTCGAAACGGGCTGAGTCTTTGACTCCATCGGTGACTTTGGCGATTGACGCCAAGGCCAAGGAAATGAAAGCGGCAGGAGTGGATGTGGTCGGTTTCGGGACCGGGCAGCCAGACTTCGATACGCCGGTTTTCATTAAGGAAGCCGCGAAACAAGCCCTGGATGAAGGATTTACTAAGTACACGGCAGCGGCGGGCATTCCTGAGCTGCGTCAAGCGGTGGCTGATAAATTCAAGCGTGAGAACGACTTGGAATACCAAGCCAGCCAGTGCATTGTATCATGCGGCGGAAAGCACTCGGTATTCAATATAATGATGGCGCTTTGCCAGGAAGGCGACGAAGTGATTGTTCCGGCTCCCTATTGGCTGAGCTATCCCGAAATCGTTAAGCTTACTGGAGCGACGCCTGTGATTTTGGATACGGATGACGAAACGGAATTCAAAGTGACGCCCGATCAATTGCGTAAGGCGATAACGCCGAGAACGCGGCTTTTCATTCTGAATTCTCCCAGCAATCCGACGGGTACTGTCTATTCGCCAGAGGAGATTAAAGCTCTAGGCGATGTATGTATTGAGATGGATACGCTAATTTTGAGCGATGAGATTTATGAGCACCTGATATACGATGGGGCTGTCCATAAAAGCGTTGCCTCCTTTTCGGAGGCTCACAAGGAGCGTACGATAATCGTCCACGGGTTGGCCAAAGCCTGGAGTATGACGGGATGGCGACTTGGATTCATAGCGGCTCCAGAACCGATAGCGAAGAAGGTGGCCGCGATTCAAAGCCACAGCACAAGCAACCCTACATCGTTCGCCCAGAAGGGTGGGGTGGCTGCGTTGACGCAGCCAATGGACCATTTGCATGGCTGGCTAGCCGAGTTTTCCAAGCGACGGTCCTACGCTTATCAGAGATTGGCGGCGATTCCGGGAATGAGTTGCTGCCAGAGCAAGGGCGCTTTCTATCTCTTTCCCAAGATTTCCGAGTTCGGTTATAGCTCTTCGGAGTTTTGCGAGAGATTGTTGAAGGAGCAAAATGTAGCGGCTGTTCCGGGACTGGCATTTGGAGCGGATGACTACTTCCGCCTAAGTTACGCCACGAGTATGGAGCAATTGGAGAAAGGGCTCGAGAGGATTGAGCGTTTTTGCGGACAGCTTTCCTAAGTTCAAAAGCGAATCATGAAATCTGTTTCACAACGCGATGATCTCCATAGCCGAAATCGGTATTCCGAGCGTGTGCGGGTTTCCGTTGCAGAGCGAAATTCGACAATCGACGCGCTAGTTTGGGGACGAGAGTAAAGAAGGGTATCCAATCAATGGCGTGGACTGTTTTGATTACGGCGATATCGATGGACGAGGTCGGCGACTCGGCCATCGAGCTACTGAAGAACGCTGGTTGCGACGTGGTGTTTCCACGGCATCCTAGGCCTCTCAAGGATGAGCATTTAATCGAGGAACTTTCTAATGTAGATGCCGTGCTGGCGGGAACGGATGCGTTTAGCGATACCGTCTTGAAGTCAAAAGAGGCCCGTTCTTTGAAGATCATATCGCGATGGGGTGTCGGATTTAATGAGGTTGATCTCGATTCCGCGAAGGACGCTGGTGTGGTTGTCGCCTATACTCCAGGAATGTTGAACGACGCGGTGGCTGACTATGCGTTTTCTCTTCTATTGTGTAGCGCTCGGGGCGTTCATGAGGCCCATCAAGAGGTGATCAATGGCAAGTGGAATTCGATTTGGGGCAATCAGGTTTCCGGAAAAACGCTGGGGATCGTGGGCTGCGGTCGAATCGGCCAAGCCGTGGCGAGGCGGGCTACCGGTTTCAATCTCCGCATCTTGGCCTTTGACGTGGCTCCTCAGCAAGAGGCGCTGGAGTTAGGTGTCGAGTTCGCGCCTCTGGATCAGCTTCTTGAAGACAGCGATTTCGTTTCTCTGCATGTGGCGTTAACCCCAGATAGTGCAGGATTGATAGGTGAACGAGAGTTGCGCTTGATGAAGCGGACAGCCTACTTGATTAATACGGCTCGCGGAGAACTGGTCGATGAAATGGCTCTAGCGCGGGCGTTGAGAGAAGGTTGGATTGGCGGGGCCGCGTTGGACACGTTTTCGAGCGAACCTCTTCCTAGAAACCATCCCTTTTTCTCCGTCCCCAATATATTGCTTTCACCCCATCGAGCGTCACGCGATCGGGGAACGGGGGAACAGGTAAGTTTAGCGGCGGCCAAGGGCATTATCGATTTCATGCAGGGAAAGAAACCCCAGTTTGTTGTCGATGAGTCGGTTTATTCATCTCCAAAGGTTAAGAACCAGCTTTTGTAATGGAGTTTATATTACATCGGATAAAAGTATGAAGAAAAATAGTGTAAGAGCGAAATTGAAGAATGGAGAGCCGAGCATTGGGAGCTGGCTGAATCTGTCGAGCTCCAGCGCCGCCCAACTCATGTCCAAAGCTGGATTCGAATGGCTAACCGTCGAGATGGAGCATTCGCCGATTTCGTTCGAGACAGCTGCCCAGAACTTCGCTATCATTGCCGGGAATGGGGTGGCTCCGTTGCTTCGTGTGCCATGCAATTCGACCGAGAATATTAAGCGAGCTCTGGATACAGGAGCCTGGGGTGTCGTCGTTCCCATGGTCAATTCGCCCGAAGAGGCTGAAGCAGTCGTATCGGCCGCGCGATACGCTCCTCAAGGAGATCGATCGGTCGGCGGAATTTTGCACGCCGCCAACTTCGACACGTCGACGGGAGAATACTACAAGAATGCAAATGATGAGATTCTAGTCGTTCTGATGGCGGAGCATGTGGATGCGATCGAAAGGGCGGATGAGATTTGCAGCGTACCGGGAATCGATGCGGTTTTTATCGGACCCAACGATCTGCATAATTCCATGGGGCTGCCTCCCGCCTTCGAAAGCGATCATCCGGATTTCCTGAATGCTCTAGAGCGGATACTTGAATGCGCTCAGAAAAATGGCGTAGCCGCAGGTATTCACGTTCCGGATGCATCTGCGGCGAAACGAAGATTGGCTGAAGGATTTCAGTTCGTGGCGGTGGCCAGCGATGCGGGATTGATGTTAGGCAAGGCTAGCGAAGTGGCCAAGTCTCTCGGATTAGGAAGCGGCCAGGCGATGGCCAAATATTAGCGTTCGATTATCCTCTAGAGAACCTTGGTTGATCCCGAATCCTCCGCGCGCAATAATCTTGATCACGTGATAAAGATTATTGCGCGCGGCGGGTAGGATCCGCGTGAGGAAGACTGGTGATTTCTTGGCGGACGGTATTATTGTACGGGCAACTCGTGGGCGATCGCCTGGGGCTATTCTCGCCCTAAGGCTATGGCATCTTCCTGGTATTTCGCATAAGAGTCCTTGAGCGTCGCGCTGTTGAGCAAGCACTCGGCCACCAGTTCATCGGTTTTCCCGTCATAGACGCTCGTTATTACCCACAAGGATTCCACTCTCCGGCTTTCGCTTAAATTGACGATCTCCCTTTCCAGATGATAAGGGTGATTCACAAACAACGGTCCTTTAATCAATTTGATCTCCTGATCGGCGAAAAGGCCAATCGCGGGACCGCGTTGGGGGAACGCGTTTTCCTTGCTGCTGTACTGAGTCAGCACGCTGATCATCTCCAGGGGGATGATGGCTCGTCCCCAGGGCGAAGCGCCGCCTTCCTGTTTGGTGTACCATGGGCTTAATTCCGTGATACAGCCAAGCTTGTCGTTTAGCGTGAATGGGTAGCTGTCGCCCATATGCTGGTCGAAATCCATGATTACCGGATCAGGCTCCTCGATCTTCATGCCCACTTCGAGCTCGGAGAGAATCACCAGTTGCCCGTGAGGCCTTAGTTTGGCGCGGCGCCGGTCGAGTTCCGATTCGCCATAGTCCGGTCCTATGGAGGCAGTGCCCGTCAATACCGAAGTACCGTCGCGCTTTTCAGCCCAGATTCTAGCGATCTTGGCCTGAGCTACCGGCATTTCAACGAATGCCCGAACCTCTTCGCCTTCGCCCACCATGTTCTGATAATGGGAACTGATACAGCCCATTTCCAGCCATGACTGTCCGAAAACTTCACATAGCAGCGGCACGAACAAACTAAAGTGCGTGGGCCCTTCGATAGGCGCTCCGCTAAAACCCAGATCTGCGGCCATCTTGTCGTCGTGAATGGACAGGTGGCCATCATAGGTTTGGTCGCGAAGCATCTGTCTGGGGTATCTGAATTCCCCGCAAAGAAATTGCTTGGTATTAAATTCGGGCATGAATTCGCTATTATTATATGCGGTAATTGCGGGCAGGAAATTTATCCTAAGGGATCCTGCGGGCGTGGTTTACTCGTCTGGCTTCTCTTTCCTTAAGGCCGCTTTAAAATCCTCTTTCATGTCGCGAGCTATCGTCGTAGTGAGCAAAATCTCCGATACCGTGGCTCGATGGGGTAGGGATAGGGCCATTAGAACGGCAGCCGATATATCTTCCGGCTGCAACATGAGGGCCCGCTCGGCTTCGCCAGGCGGCAGGGCCCGATCTTCCAGTATTGGTGTATCGACTTCTCCAGGATAAACGGTCAAACAGCGAATGCCGAATCGCTTTACCTCCTGTTGCAAAACATCCATGTAAGTCTTTGCCGCGGCTTTGGCGGCGCTATAGGCAGACCCGGCGACAACGCTTGGATAGATAGCAGCCTTGGAAGCAATCAAGACCACATCTCCCTTTTGTTTCTCAATCATGGGATCGAGCAGAAGGCGGGTGAGCATCGCGGGGCCCATGGTATTTACGTCCATCACCGCCCGCCATTCTTCGGGACTGATGTGCCGCGCGCTGCGGACTTTGGAACTGAATCCGGCGTTGTTAACGAGGATGTCGATTCCGCCTCGGGAGAGAATGTCGCTAGCCAATCCCTCGATCGATTTCGGATCGGTCAGGTCGGCGACTACGGATCGGGCCACACCGTTTGTAGATTTGATCTCCTCTACGACCCTCTCTAATGGCTGGGCCCTGCGGCCGCATACGAATACCTCGACCCCGGCTCTCGCCAAATCGAGCGCTATTGCTTTGCCGATACCCGTTCCTCCCCCGGTTACGAGCGCTGATTTTCCGTTTAATCGTGACACGGTACGCGATGCTTTCGACCCATATGAAAATTGTATTACAGTACTAGATACAAGATGACTTGAACTGCAGGGCTATGGTAAATCAATTGGGTTCAGGTGTGGGCGGACGATCATGGGCCCGAAAAAACGCCTTGATGGCCCGAGGCCGCTCCTTCCGCGCCCACGGGTCCGTGTTGCGAGAGGTAGGCTTCTTTCGGATCGTAATCCTCGGCTGTGCCATTCCAGCGGTTGAGCTCAGCCCGGCCGACAACAAACCAATGCACTTCGTCTGGCCCGTCTGCCAATCTCAGTGTACGCTGGCTCATGTACATGTCAGCTAGGGGCGTCCATTGCGAGATGCCCGTCGCTCCATGGATTTGGATAGCCTCATCGATAATCTGGCAAACGCGTATGGGCACCATAGCCTTGATAGCGCTCACCCAGACGCGGGCATCGGAATTGCCGAGCACATCCATCGCTTTGGCCGCTTTAAGGACCATCATGCGCATGGCTTCGATCTCGATTCTCGATTTCGCGATCACCTCCACATTCTTACCGAGTTTCGCTATGGGCTTTCCGAAGGCCTCCCGCGAGAGTCCTCGCTTGGCCATGAGTTCTATGGCTTTTTCAGCGGCCCCGATGGATCGCATGCAATGGTGAATTCGGCCGGGCCCTAAACGGAGCTGCGATATTTCAAAGCCGCGACCTTCGCCGAGCAGTATGTTGTCTTTGGGCACGCGACAGTTATCGAACCGGATATGCATGTGTCCGTGGGGAGCGTCGTCCTTTCCGAATACATGCATGGGGCCGAGAATCTCGACTCCGGGATTGTCTACTGGAACAAGGATTTGCGACTGCCGTTTGTAGGGCTCCGCATCGGGGCTGGTTAGCACCATGGTGATCATTATCTTGCAGCGGGGATCCCCGGCGCCGGAAATGTAGTACTTCTCGCCGTTAATTACCCATTCATCTCCCTCGAGCACAGCGCTGCAGGATATGTTTTTGGCGTCGGAAGACCCCAGGTCCGGTTCAGTCATGGCGTATGCCGAGCGGATCTTTCCTTCTAAAAGCGGTTTGAGCCACGTTTCTTTCTGTTCGGCTGTGCCTACGCGCTCCAGCACTTCCATGTTGCCGGTATCGGGCGCCGAGCAATTGAGACATTCCGCAGCAATCGGGTTCTTTCCCAATTCAGCTGCGATATAGGCGTAATCGAGGTTATTTAGGCCCTGTCCGGTCTCATCATCGGGAAGAAAGAAATTCCAAAGCCCATTGGCTTTGGCCTTGGCCTTGAGGCCATCGAGGATCTCGAGTTGGCCGGGGCCATAGGAAAAGCGTTCGGCGCGGCCCTCTCCGAGTTGGTGGAATTCGCTCGTGACCGGCTCTACCTCGTCATTGATGAAAGCCTTCACTTTTTCCAGAAGAGGTCTGGATTCTTCGGACATGCTAAGGTTGAATAGTTCGGGATGGTTCTCTAGTCCTGGCATTGTATTTCTTTGGTTGGGATTAGTCGATACGGTGAACGGAATGACAGGCCTTGCAATTTACGGCCTCTTTGTAGCGGTCGATGGCTTCTGGACCGCCAAGCCGAATAAGATTGTCCGTCGCGTCAATCAATTCGGTGGTTTTGTCTTTCCAATCGGCCATCGCGCCTTTGGGGGGCTCGAGCTCCGCGATGGCCCGATAGCCTAAAAGCATTTCGCTCAAAAGATCTTGATCCGCGGTCCCCTCCTGGGCCTTGGCTGCGATCGAGTCATTCCCTTTATGGAAATCGATCATCACGCTGGAAATGGAAATCTCCTCCTTGGGCTCCTCGTTGGCTTTATCCACTGGGGCAGGAAAATCGATTTCGAAGGCGGAGACGATTTCCACTTCCAGGCTGTCGCGCTTCTTAGTGAGTTCCTGGATTTGCATTCGAATCCTATCGGATTCTACCGCAGGGAAAATCGATTTGCGAAGTTCGGCGATCGCTTCTTTGGTCGCGTTGGTGCCCCAAAGGAAAATGTTTCTAAGGTTTTTGAGGCGTCTCAAAACGAGCAGAGCGTCATCGGTAATCGTGGTGCCGAACAAATTGATATACTCGAGCTGGTAAAGATCCCCTAGGCGTTCGATCCCTTTGTCCGTTATGGCTGTATTGTTCAAATGGAGATGAGTGAGATTCGTCATTTGACCGACGAACTCCAATCCGGCATCGGTTATTTCGGAACCGCCAAGGTTTAGTTCGACGATGTTCGACTTTACAGGAAGCAGTGACTGCAAGTCTTCATCGGTGGCGTTTTTGGAGCGAATGCCCAATCGATTGTCATCTTGGGCGATAAAGTTGGCGTTCAAATTAGGCCGGCTCTTCAGCGCTTCCAATTGAACCTCGATTTCGGCTAGCGATTGGAACTCCAATACGTCTACCTCAATAAAATGGGCTGCGACTTCAGACGTTACTTCCAGGTCTTCGAGTCGGGCGGTTTCACTTGCGCCTTGGTTTATCCACCAGCTCAATAATTGAATGATTTCCTCGCTGGGCTGCGGTTTCCCTTTAGGCGGCATATGCTCATCGTGGTCCAAGGGTAGACTTATCGATTGAATCAATTTGCTGCTGTCGCTATCTCCAGAGACGATTGCCGGTCCATGGAGACCTCCGGCCATTATCATTTCGAATGTGTCGAGTCGAAGTTCCCCTTTGATTTTCTCTGAACTGTGGCACTGGTAGCAATAGTCTTCAAGAATGGGTTGTATGTGAGAAACATATACAGGCGTATCTTCCGTGATCTCAATCGGATCGGCCTCGCTAGCGAATGGATTGAATTGAGTGAGAAATCCAGATCCATGAGTTAGAGAGCCCCCTAAATGTCCGGTAATGGAAATGACTCCCGTGGTGACTACCAGCCCAGCGAGATAGGCGGTCGGAAGTCTATCCGGATTCGCTTTCCTGCTGCTAAGCATCCAGTCGAGCCCTAGAATTGCTGCGGCTGTGGCGATTCCGCCCCATTTATGGAAATCCAGGGCCTCCGCATCGTATCCACCCTCCCAGGAAAGAAAGAAACCGAAAACGGCTGAGACCACGGTGGTATAGAATGCCGCCGATAGCAGAAAATGGATTTTCTGAGGAACGCGGGAAACGGGCCGAACCTTGACGTAGAATTCCAGCAATACCACGCCGACGAAGAGGCCGATAGGTAGATGAAGCAATACGGGATGAAAACGGCCAAGAAATGGGATCCAATTCGAGGACAGATTTAATGAGCTGCCATCCACTAGCGCCAAGGCGACCAATATCGCTAGGATAGTGATGCCGATGAACTTAGAGTTGGTTATTATGCGAGCCATTCGCTTTGTGGAGGGGAGATCGCTGGTTTGCCGGGATTCTACTTAATGGACGAAAATTTCAGTTTGCGTATTGCCGGAATCGGGTACGAGCTCAATATTCTACCGACCGTACGGTAGAATTCAAGCAATTGAGCGCTACCCTTTTCAAGTGAATAAAGCGCGGCTGTACGCTCTCTGCAATTCCTAAGGAAAGAGCTGGGCGAGATTTTCGGCCTGGAGGGATTGGTTTCCATGGAGGCGTCATTTCTCTTTCTCGCTCGCGCATTTTATGGATCATTCTTCTTTAATGCATACCACGGTATTACCGCGGCCTTCATTGTTTTCGAAGAGTTCGAAGGCTTGCAGGAAATCCGCGAACGGGAAAACGCGGTCGACTCGCGCTTGAACGGCGCCGGTCTCGAGGTATTGCACGATCTCGGCAACATTCTCGATATGCTTTTCCGGATTATCTTTGGCCCAGAAACCCCACATGCTGCCGACGGCTGCGGCCTGCTTGATTAACAGCATGCCGGGACGGATCGGTTTCTGCCCCGCGGTGAAACCCACAAGGCAGATCTTCCCCAATGGTCGAACGGATGAAACGAGAGCGGCTTCGAAGAGATCCCCCTGTACCATATCGACAACTACATCGACGCCAGCGGCGTGGCCGAGCTCGGCTGCGGCTAGCTTTACCTCGCTTTTGAATTTCCTGAAACTCTCGCGAGTATTCCCGTAGCAAAGGGTTCGGTCCGCGCCAGCTTCGGCGGGGAAAGTGGCCTTTTCGGGAGCGCTGACACCGGCGATGACCTTGGCTCCCATTGCCTTGGCTAAGCCAATGGCGGCCATTCCCACGCCGCCGGAGGCTCCGTCTACCAGCACGAGAGATCCGGGGCCAACATCTCCAATTACCTTTAGCGAATGATAGGCTGGGAAGTAGTTGCGTCCTAGATTGGCGCACATGGATAGATGAATCCCAGTGGGAGCTTTCCATACGTCTTGATGTCGGACTTTAACAACTTCGGCGAGAGCTCCGATGCTCACGATACCAAAGACCCGATCGCCCACGTCGAGTCCTTCCACTCCAGTGCCAACCTCCAATATCGTTCCCGCGAGATCCATTCCTGGGATATAGGGCAATTCGGGCTTCATTTGGTAGAGGCCCTGGGCTTGAAGCGCGTCCGGGTATTGAATCCCGGCGTAATTCACCTCGACCAATACATAGCCATCTTCACATTCAGGCTTTGGAACGTCGTCCATTGATAGGGCGTCCCGAAGGGGATCCGGCGATGTAAGCAATTCTCCTTCGGTATTGAATGCCGAGAAGCGGTGGCAGCGTACAGCTTTCATATTTGAGCTCATAGGTAGGTCTTTTGATGGTTTGGGTTCGTTCACATTAGCGCGTTTGCAGCCGTTCGATCGCCGCTTGTTTCAAGGCCCGCTTGTCGAATTTTCCGGAAGCGATTCGCGGCAATCGTTTATCCATGAAATGCACCTGGCTAGGAACCTTGAAAGCCGCCATGCGCGACCGGACATGATTCTGGATATCTTCCTCGGTAGCGGAGCAATCTTTTCTTAAATAGATTGTCGCGCACACCACTTCGCCGAGCCGATCATCCGGCGATCCATATACAGCCGCTTCATTTACTGCGGGATGGTCATGGAGCACGTTTTCGATTTCTCCGCAGGTGATATTCTCTCCTCCTCGAATGATCACATCCTTCGCCCGTCCCGTAATGTAAAGGAATCCCTCTTCATCAAGGTGGCCTAGATCGCCCGAATAGATCCAGCCTTCTCGCAACGCATCTTCCGTTTCTTCCGGCTTGTTCCAGTAGCACCGCATATTCAAGGCTGACTTCATGCAGATCTCCCCTTCTTGATTGGGTCCTAAGGTGTGCCCTTCTTCATCGCGAATCTCTATTTCGATCAATGGTTCGGAAGCTCTTCCCGTAGAGGTGGGGCGACTCAAGTAATCGTCTCCCCAATTTGTCGCCCCTGCAGCGTTGGTTTCCGTCATCCCGTATCCAATGCCAGGCAGCACATGGGGAAGCCGTTCGCCCAATAGCTTGACATGCTCCGGTGGTCGAGCGGCGCCTCCTCCAGCGATTGAGACTATGCTGCTCAGATCATATTTGCATAATTGATCTGAATTTAGAATTTCGCCGATCATTGTAGGTACGCCGTCTACTCTGGTCAGCGATTCCCGTTCGACGAGCGCTAGAGCATCTTCGGCATTCCATTTGTACATGAGGACAAGCTTGCGGCCCGCGGTGTAGCTGAGAAAGAGCATTGTGTGCAATCCCGACACGTGGAAGAAAGGTACATTAACGAGCATCTTTTCTCTTGGAAATCGAGCAGCTAGCGGATCGTCCATGGAATCGGCTCCGCCATTTAGCCAGATCAACAGCTCTTGCCTTTCATCCTCCGAACCGCTCGTCAGAATTCTGAGAGTTCCTATGCAACCGAAATTCATTAGGGAACTGATGATGCTGCGGTGAGTTAGGACGACGCCTTTGGGGTGGTCAGTGGAACCGGATGTGTACATGATTAAGGCGTCGGCATCCGTATCAATCTCGAGCGCCGGAAAATCTTCATCAATCGGATCCGCAATCAAATCATTCATCGCCAATACGCCCGCTGGCAACTCGCCAATGGGCCGGGCAATGGCTATCCCCAGGTCGAGCAGTCCTTGGGAAGGGGCGAATCGTTCCCACCGCTCATGGTCGATAAGCGCAAATCGCGATCCGCTATCTATGAGCCCGTATTCAATTTCTTCAGGCATCCACCACGCGTTTAAGGTAACGGCAACGGCTCCAACGGCCAAAATCCCTTCGATTGCCAGGACATACTCCGGGTAGTTCCGCATAGAGATGGCCACTCGATCGCCTGGTTTAACGCCTCGATTCACAAGCGATTTCGCAAGGGCGACGGCTTTGCGGTGCGTTTCGCCGAATGTCCATCGCTCATCTTTGTAAATCAGGAATTCATCATCCCGGAAATGCTTGTTAGAAAAAGCGAATACATCGCGCATATCATTCGCGGCGTGCGTGAAGACCTTGTATTCAACGTCTCGGATCGTGGCTTTAGAGACCGCTAGTGGGGATCCTTCGCGTGTCAAAAGCTCTAGAGCATCATCTAGGGTTAGCGGATTCTGGGGGTCTGTATCCATTAGGCTGTCAGTTAAGCTGGTAGATTCGAGTCGCAGTTCCACTGAATAGCGCGGTTTGGTCTTCTTCGCTATATTGAGCGGCAATCTTCTTGAGGCCGTTCCATAGGACGTGATAGGAAATCGAAGTCCGGTCCACAGGGAAGTTGCTTTCGAACATGCAACGATCGGGTCCGAAGCAACTTATGGCATGGTGATAATAGGGAGCTTGATTGTCGACGAATTCGT
>CAZFUD010000031.1:19491-28534 GCA_964521705.1 uncultured Opitutaceae bacterium
CCGAGGTTGGCGGCAAGCGCCGCTTTTCCCAGCCAAAGCCATTGTCGGGCATCGATAGCCCGCCTAGTTTGGCTACGGTATTGGGGCAATCCGCGATAGCGGCTATATCATCCCTCCAAACGTCAAAGATCTCATCTTTTCTATTGGCGTAGGAACCGACGCCCAGGGGGGTTCCGAAATGATCGAGCACGAGTGTCGTCTCCGTAGCGGCTTTCGCCAGGTCTCTGAAATTCCGATTCTGATGGTGGTAATGCCAGCAATCGTAAGATAGGCCTCGTTCGCCCAATCTCGCTAGGCCTTTCAGGAAGGATTCGTCTTTGCATAGGCCCGCGGGCGCTCGACCCGGAATTGAAAGCGATTCTGGTTGGGGATCCCTAGCGATGGAGTGACGTATGCCGCGGAATAAGCCTTTTCCAGCCGCTTCGTGCGCATCCAGCGTCTCATCGAGATACGGGCTTCGGAGATCGGCGTGGGCGACAATTCCGGCAATTGTAGCTCCGGGGCCAGAGCGCGATGCGGAAGCGATCGCTTCCACGTAGGCGGTCTCGCCGACTGGTCTTAAATGTTCAGGCCCTTCTTTATAGTAATTGGATCGGCATTCGAGAAACACCGTTTTGGTTATCTTATGTCCCGATCCTGTATCCGCCCATAGCTCGTCCAATTCGTAGCGCCAATCATCTCTGATCCATAAGTGATGATGGGGATCGACGATGGGACGTTCTGGATCGATAATGGGCTCCCGGACTTGCTCGAGCCATTCCCGCCTGGGCGCTCTAAGGGCCATGCCGTTAACTCATGTCCTTGAATCCCTTACCTTCGGCTACCAGCTTTTCTATCAGCGCGGAAGGTTGCCAGAAATCGTCCTGATCTTGTTCCTGGAATTCTTTCAACTTAGCCAAGACATTGTCTAGGCCGACGGTATCGGCGTAGTACATTGGCCCACCTCGATACACTGGCCAGCCGTAGCCATTCACCCAGACGACATCAATGTCGCTCGGACGCTGGCTGATCCCTTCTTCCAGAATTCGGGCGCCTTCGTTGATCATGGAGTAGAGACAGCGCTGCAGGATTTCCTCTTTGCTGATTTCACGACGGACAATACCTTTTTTCTTGGATATTTCTAGGATGAGCTCTTCGACCATAGGCTCAGGGGATTTGGCCCGGGTTTCGGGATCGTAGTTATAAAAACCCGCTCCCGTTTTCTGGCCGCGGCGCCCCAACTCGCATAGCTTGTGCCTGATATTTGTCTCTCCCTCAGAGTTTTCCGCTTCCCAGCCAATATCCAGACCAGCCAAGTCTCCCATGGCGAAAGCCCCCATTGGAAAACCGAAATCGTAAATGACGTCGTCCACTTCCCAAGGCGTTGCTCCTTCATAAATAAGCTTGTTCGCTTGAGCGCCACGCTGAAATAGGATCCGATTCCCGATGAATCCTGGGCAAACCCCGGACACCACGGGAATCTTGCCGAGCCTTTTTGCCATGCCCATCACGGTAGCGAGGACGGACTTCGACGTTTTATCCGCCCGAACGACTTCAAGGAGTCTCATGATGTTCGCGGGACTGAAGAAATGTGTTCCCACTACCCATTCAGGGCGGGTAGTAGCTGCCGCGATCGCGTCGACATCGAGAGCTGACGAATTGGTGGCTAGAATGGCCCCTTGTTTGACGATGCCGTCAAGTTTGGCGAAAACCTCCTTTTTCAAATCCAAATTTTCGAAGACGGCTTCGATGACAAGATCGCAATCGGCCAGATCTTCCAACGAAAGGGATGGAGTGAGCAGCCCCATAAGGTTGTCGACATCCGCCTCAGTTACGCGACCGCTCTTAACCCCTCGCATGTAGTTCTTTCTCACTACGCCAAGACCGCGGTCGAGGGCGTCTTGAGTGGATTCCACGATCGTCACGGGCGTTCCTCGAGACAAAAAGTTCATGGAGATTCCGCCACCCATCGTACCGGCTCCAATGACGCCCACTTTATTTATGGGTATCGTAGGAGTGTCTTTGGGCACATCGGGAATCTTATTGGCCTGGCGTTCGGCAAAGAAGTAGTAACGCTGGGCCGCGGATTTCGCCCCGCTGACAAGTTCGCGAAAACGATCGCGCTCGGCTTGGATCCCCTCGTCGAACGATTTTGTCAACGTGTCTTCTACGCATTGGATAATGGCTTCTGGAGCATCGAAGCCTCGGGCCTTGCGCGAGATTTTCTTGCGGAATCGATCGAACAGATCGGGATCGGTCTTCGCTTCGTCAAGTTTCTCGTGAAGGTCTCTAATCTGCACGAGGCGTCCTTCAGTAGAGGCCTTCCGAGCGAAGGCCATGCCGCCTTCGGAAAGATCGTCGACAATCTCGTCGATCAGGCCGTTCTCAAGCGCGAATTTCGCATTCACCGGTTTGCCCGTAACCATCATGTCCAGGGCCTTTTCCACTCCGACGACGCGAGGCAGCCGCTGTGTTCCACCGGCGCCTGGCAAGAGACCGAGATGAACTTCCGGGAAACCGAATTTCGCGGAGGAAACGGCTACTCGATAGTGGCAGCAAAGCGCTGTTTCCAGGCCTCCGCCCAAACAGGTTCCATGGATTGCCGAGACCACTGGTTTGGAAGCCCGTTCGATAGCGTCTTGAACGTCGAAGAGGCTGACACCGGTTGGCGGTTTGCCGAATTCTTTGATATCCGCCCCCGCGATGTAGGTATTTCCGCTACATATGATCAGGATCGCGTTAACATCGGCATCCGCGTCCGCTTTGCGTACCGCTTCATACAGGCCGTTTCGCACGCCTTCGCTGAGGGCGTTGACCGGTGGATTGTCAATCCGGGCGATCGCTAGACCATCTTGAATTTCGAGGTCAACCATATCAGTTATCTTAGCCATAAGAGTCTGTGAGTTATGAATTTATTGAGAATTGGGGAGGTTCCAATCGAAACGATTGGGAATTGCAAGTAGGGGTTGCGTTTCCTAGCGAGAGTCGGTTTGAGCCGAATTGGCTGCGAAGCTGGAGAGAGAGGGGAGCGGCCCAAGAACGATCCGCTGGATGGTTTTCAATCCGGGAAATTCTACCGTACGGTCGGTAAAATAAAAGAATAAAAACCGGTAGGCGACATTAAATCGAGCGGAGAGAAGCGTGGTGCGAGCATTCTGTTGGGTCTTTTATTAAATCGGGCTAAGCGAGAGGATCTTGCCATTGATTGGGTTGGAAGAAATGGAATTCCGGTAGGTGCAGGTTATGACGAAACCATGGGTCTGATTATTTTGGCATGGTGATAGCTTGAGCTTTTTTCAAGGCGTCGATTCGTTCGCCAGAATAGCCGAGTATTTCGTCGAGAACTTTACGCGTATGTTCACCGATGAGATGGGGAGCTCTAAACGGTGGATGAGTCGGTTTGCCATCGATGTGAAAAGGCGTTGCCGTTACTCGGGCCCGTCCTCGTCCCGGATGTTCGATCTCGGGAAAGGCCTGGCGGGCCTGCAGGTGCGGGTGTTCGATGGCGTCTTCGGGCGAGAGCATGGGAGCTGCGGGGATGCCGGCATCGGATAGTTCGTTGAGCGCTTGGTCCACGCTCTGATAACGATCGAGCCATTCGTGGAGTAACGATAGTAGTTCGGTCCAGTTTTGGCGGCGAGCCATTGGGGTGGCGAACTTCGGATCGGTGGCTAAATTGGGATTGCCGATAAGATCCACTATCCGGGACCACAAATGAGCGGCGCCGGTCGACTGCATCGCGATATGCCCATCTCCGATCGGGTGCACAACCATGCCGGCTCGTGAACGTCGCTCGGCCTTGCCCCCGTTTAAAAGCGAGCCGTAGGTTAGGTCGTCGCTTGCGATGAGGCATTCAAGCATCGATATGTCTAACGTAGCCCCTTGGCCTGTTTTGGCGCGCCTTAGCAGGGCGGCGCTAATCGCTCCGAACGCATGGGTAGCGGCGAGTACATCCGCAGCTTGCAAGTACTGTACACGCGGTTGTTTTTCCTCGCCGCGATCGAGGTCCATCATGCCCGACATGGCATTGATCAGATGGGCGTAGGCTTTCATGGATTTCAAGGGTCCTGTTTGGCCAAACCCGGAAATGGAGCAATACACGAGGCCAGGCTGTTCAGCTCGCAAGGTGTGGGCATCGAAACCGTATCGGGCCATGATGCCTGGGGAAAAGTTTTCGACGACCACATCCGCAGCGCGGACGAGGTCCAGAACGACTTCCTGCGCCTCTGGATTGGCGAGATTAATGGCGATGCCCAGTTTTCCGGCGTTTAGACGGGCGAAGTAAGTGCTTTGATCGGCCCGTCCTTCTTCAAGCTGGGTCACGGTATAGCGGATTTCGTCGCCTTCGCCAGGGCGTTCAATCTTGATTACGCGGGCTCCGAGGTCGGCTAGGAGCCGTGTGCAATAGGGCCCTGCTAGTACGCGGGTGAAATCGATGACAGTGTAGCCCTCCAGGAACCTGTCTGACATTGTGGGCGAGCGAGTTTCAGTCATCGGATATTCGGATACGGATTGAAATCATCGATAAGTAAGCATTCCTTTCGGGATGTGGGGAATCGCGTTGAACTGATCAAGAGAAATGCGGTTTTCGCTAAACGTGAATTGAGTGATCGACGCATTGTATACGCGCCAATTTAATCGAGCCGCCTCCTTTTCGGGAGCATTCAAGCATGTTTGGATTGATACTCCAACGGGTCCTCCCGAAGTGAATACGGCGACCTTTCGGTTTCTTCGCTCTAGATTGAGGATCGATTGGTAAGCGCTGGTGACCCGGTTGTGGAACTCCCGCCAGGTTTCAAATCCAGTCGAATCGTATTCGCCCGCGATATAGTGATCCATGACGGCCTCTAGAAGGCGGTGAAAGGCGCGGTAGCGCTCGCGTTCATCGCTCGCGTTTTCGTAGTCCTCAGCAAGCTTCCTGACACTTTGATGCTTGGAGATTAGTTCCGGCTTCAGTTTGTCCATCAAAACGTCCGAGTGGTATTCGTCGAGGCCTTCTAGGATTTGGGCTTCAGGCCAGCTATTGCCATTGATCGCGTAGCCTTTGCCGCAACTTTGGGCCGATTGTATCTGGCGTTTTAGGGATCCAGAGTAGACTTCGTCGATCTCTACCTGGTTCTCTCGCCAGTATTTTCCTAGCAGTCGGGATTGTTCGCGCCCCGTTTCGGACAACTGATCGTAGTCGCCGGAGAAAAACGATGCCTGTCCATGCCGGACAATGTAAAGTACGCTCATAGTATGCCTAGGTTATCGACGCCAGTCTTTGGTGGATGGCGAATGCGCGGGGTTTAATTAGTTTGATCCGACAGCTATTTTGAGGTTAGGTCAAAGCCAATAATCGTAAGGAAACTGGAATGCAGGAATGCCGGAAATTCTATATAAACGGGGAGTGGGTCGATCCCAATGAAGATGATCCCTTCGATGTCATTAATCCGTCGACCGAGACGGTTTTCGCGAGGATATCCTTGGGTGGCCAGAAAGACGTCGATGCGGCGGTGAATGCGGCGAGCAAGGCGTTCGCCGTATTTGGACGCAGCTCGCGGGAGGAGCGGTTGGAGTTGCTAGAGTCTATAATCGCTGAATATAAAAATCGATACGACGATATAGCTGCCGCTATCAGTCAAGAGATGGGCGCGCCGGCGACCTTGGCCATGAAGGCGCAAGCGGGTTCTGGATTGGGGCACTTGAAAACTGCGTTGGCCGTGCTTAAGGATTTCGCGTTCGAGGAGAGGGTTGGCAATAGCCGGATCTATAGAGAGCCGATTGGCGTTTGCGGACTGATTACGCCGTGGAATTGGCCCATCAACCAGATCGCGTGCAAAGTTGCTCCGGCTTTGGCCACCGGATGCGCGATGGTATTGAAGCCCTCGGAAATCGCGCCTCTGTCTGGATACCTCTTTGCCGAGGTCATGGACAAAGCGGGCGTTCCCGCTGGCGTTTTCAATCTGGTGAATGGAGACGGGCCTGGGGTTGGGACCATGCTTTCCTCTCATCCAAAAATCGACATGGTATCCTTTACTGGATCCACGCGGGCCGGTTCTTCCGTGGCTCGGAACGCCGCTCCCACGATCAAACGCGTTACCCAAGAGCTGGGAGGGAAGTCGGCCAATATTATTCTCGATGGCGATAAATTCGACGAGGCTGTAAAGCGTGGGGCATTCGCGGTATTCAACAACACCGGCCAGTCTTGCAATGCCCCGACCCGGATGCTTGTCCCGAAAGAGAAAATGGAACGGGCTGCGGAAATCGCGGCCGATGCGGCTAGCCAGGTTTCGGTTGGAGATCCGCAAAAGGAATCCACCACTATGGGCCCTCTGGTTAGCGAAACGCAGTTCGAAAAAGTTCAGACGCTTATCCACAAAGGTATTGAAGAAGGCGCTACGCTTGTTTGCGGGGGAAGTGGCAGGCCTGATGGCTTGAAAAGCGGTTATTTCGCTCGGCCGACCGTCTTTAGCGATGTGACTAACGATATGGCCATAGCGAGAGAAGAGATTTTCGGACCAGTGCTCTCCATATTGCCGTATTCGAATGATGAAGAGGCAATCGAAATCGCTAACGACACTCCCTATGGACTAGCAGGCTATATACAAGGGGAAGACATTGAAAGAGTTCAGAGTATCGCCAAGAGAATCCGAGCGGGGAATATCAATATTAACGGTGTATCCGGCGATCAATATACGCCTTTCGGCGGCTACAAGCAATCCGGGAATGGCCGAGAGTGGGGGGCATTCGGATTCGAAGACTATTTGGAGGTCAAGGCGGTAAGCGGAATCGACTAGACTAGCGCAGAGACTATTGACCCGCCTCTAACACAATGGAATCCTACATCGCTTTATGTCTGACGAAGTAACCTTGGATGAGTTGAAAGCCTACGAAGGAAAGGACTTATCGCCTTCCGACTGGATCGAGATTAAGCAAGATCGAATCGATAAATTCGCGGATTGCACAGATGACCATCAGTACATCCACGTCGATCCCGAACGTATGGCCCAATCCGTGTACGGCTCCACGATCGCCCATGGATTCCTGTCGCTTTCGTTGTTGGCCGGGCATGGTTCGCCCGACTGGCCAAAGTTGGAGAATACTGTATTGAATCTCAACTACGGTCTGGACCGATTGCGCTTCCTTCAACCTGTAAAGGTGGACTCGAGGGTCAGGATTCATACCAAAATTCTTTCGGTTACGGAAAAGTCGCCTGGACGCGTACTTATTAAGGCGGAAAAGTCTATGGAGATAGAGGGCGAAGAAAAGCCGGCTCTGGTCGCCGTGAGCTTGGGGATGGCAATTACCGAGTAGATCGGACTTGCCAGTTTTGATGCGCCTCGGAACAAGGCGAGCGATCGGTCTAGATCAGGGATATGCATCCCGACGACCGAGTTTTACGATGGGATCATCGACGATTTCGCTCGGTTGTATGACCGCCTTTAACGATTGGCGATGCGCCTAGCTGTATCTGCGCATTCAGTGACCTTGTCTTTCATTTGCAAAGCCGATGCGGAGCTCGCGTTGCCATCGAGCCCGCGCTTGTAGACCCCTTGGCAAATACTGGCCAAACGGAAAAAGGAGAAGGCTAGGCAGAAATTCCAGTTCTCGATGTTTTCTCTTCCGGTTAAGCGGCAGTATTCCTCTACAATTTCAGACTCAGTTGGGATTCCGTCTGCTGGTTCGAAAAGTTTTCCGTTTATCGTTTCATGATACTTCATGGAGTTGTAAGCCAGGTCGGCCATCGGATTTCCGAGTGTCGATAGCTCCCAATCCAGGACGGCTAGGCAACGGGGCTCGGTCTCATGATACATCATATTGTACAGCTGATAATCTCCGTGGACGATACTGGTCGTGTCGTCTGCGGGCATGTTGCGAGGCAACCACTCAATTAGCTGGTCCATGGAAGGGATCTCATGCGTCTGGGCGGCGATGTATTGCTTGGTCCATCTTCCGGTTTGGCGGGCGAAATAATTTCCCGGCTTCCCATAAGAGGCGAGGCCGACTGCTTCATAATCGACCATATGCAGCGCTGCCAATACCCGTATCATATCGAAGTAGATTCTTCTCCGATCTTCGGGGGAGTCTTCCGGTAGCGCCGGATCTTTGAAAACGCGCCCCTCTAGAAATTCCATAACAAAGAATGGCGTACCGATTATGGCGCTGTCCTCGCAGAGGATGAATGTTTTAGGTACAGGGACATCCGTATCCTGCAGGCTGGAATATAGCCGGTATTCCCGCTCCACCGCATGGGCGCTCGGCAAAAGATCTCCTGGCGGTTTCTTCCGTAATACGTATCGCCCGCTGGAAGTCGTCAGAAGGAAGGTAGGATTCGACTGACCGCCTTCAAATTGCTGGACCTTCATAGGTCCGGAGTAACCGGTAAGCTCTTTTTCAAGATAGGCGTTTAGAACACCTTCATCGAAACGATGCATTGGACGTGGCTCGATCAGATTGCTAGCCCCCATACTTTAGCGCATTGATAGTTGGTTTCTTCAGTTCGTTGTATCTTTATTTAATAGTCTTCTATAGACATCCTAGCGCCGCATCAAATAGAATAATCAGCCATTTATGAAGGTCTATCCAATCAATACAGGGCATTTCAAACTCGACGGAGGCGCTATGTTCGGCGTCGTTCCCAAGACCCTCTGGCAGAAAACCAATCCCGCCGACGAGAATAACCTATGCTCTTGGGCGATGCGATCGCTCTTAATTGAAGATGGCGAGAGACTCATCCTTGTGGATACGGGAATAGGGGACAAGCAGTCGGAGAAATTCTTCGGCTATTACTATCTGCACGGGAACGATACGCTCGAAAAGTCACTGGCTCGCTACGGATTTAATCGAGACGAAATAACCGATGTGTTCCTTACCCATCTTCACCTCGATCATTGCGGTGGGTGTATTCAATATGATGATTCACGAGAAAATTTGCTTCCGGCATTCCCAAATGCCACCTATTGGAGCAATGAGAAGCACTGGAATTGGGCCATCAATCCGAACCCGAGGGAGAAAGCTTCCTTTCTGAAAGAGAATATCCTTCCTATTCAGGAAAGCGGCCAACTTAAGTTTCTAGCGGAAG
>CAZFUD010000032.1:0-28450 GCA_964521705.1 uncultured Opitutaceae bacterium
TTGTATGGGTAAATTTATTAAGCTCGATTTGAGTGCTCGCGATCTATCGCGGACTGTCGAAGCGGGTTTATCCCGCGATTCTGGTGAATGTGCCCATGCAGTCCATCGCGGGATAAACCCGCTCCTACAATCGGTTTCAAGTTAAGTTGACGTCGGCGCACGATGGCGGGTCGCTAGTTCCCGTGATCAGGATCCTTATGTCCGTCGAAGTATTTTTCGCGGATCCATTCCGGCTGCCATCTATCCAGGGTGCGTTCGATCGTTCGAAAATCGATTTCTTTGGGCCCAGGGTTGGCGACGCGTAGGGGTGAGGGATCTCCCACGGTCTTTTGCCAGCGTTTCATCAGTTCCGTTAGATCGGCCACTTTCTCCGAGTAGAGAGGCTCGCTGGCTAGATTGTACATTTCGTTGGGGTCTTTTTCGAGGTCGAACAGAAGCGTATGATTGATTTTTGGATACACATGCAATTTGTATCTCTCGTCGCGAACAGCGCGCATCTTATCTTGGAAGGCGAGAAAGACTGAGCCTCTTGTTTGGGCGTTCGGATTTTTGAATACCGGACTTAAATCCACCCCGTCAATACCCGCCGTTATCGGCGTATCGCTTAGGGACAAAATGGTTTTGTAAAGATCAAGTATATAGGTAAAGGCGTTTGTCTGGCGATTTTTAGGGACGCCAGGGCCGGATATGATCAATGGAGCCCCCATGCTGTGTTCATAGAGGTTTTGCTTGCCGAGCAAACCGTGGGAACCCATGGCAAGGCCGTGGTCGGCCGTGTAGATAATGATAGTATCTTTGCTTTGGCCACTGGTTTCGATGGCGTCGAGTATGCGGCCGACTTGACTATCAAGCTGGGTTATCAGTCCATAGTACTCGCAAAGCTGATCGCTGATATCGCTACGTTTTCGAGGATGCGATGCCAGGCTCTCGTCGCGTTTGCCTCCCGTCAAGTGACCCGTATCGAAGGGGTGGTCGGGTCGAAAATTCTTCGGAAGTGGCGGACGATTGTCGTAATAGAGCTTTCGATACGAAGGGGGAGGATTTCTCGGATCATGCGGGGCGGTGAAGGATACGTAAAGAAAGTAGGGGGAATCGCTGGAATGGACTTCGATGAAGTCAACGGCAGCGTCTGCGAATAGAGTGCTGGAAAAGCGCTTCCCCACTCGCTTTTCAGTTAGCTCGCCAGTGGGCAACAAGTCCTGAACGGAAGTCTTGGTATGATCTGCCATGCCTCCCATGAAGAGATTGCGTCCTGCTTGGAATGAGCGAGCCAGTGTTTTGGCCCCATTGTGCCATTTGCCGACGGCGAATGTGCGATAGCCGGCCTTCCCTAGCTGCTCTGGCAGAGTCGGTAGATTCTCCCAATCCCTGGTATCTTCGATTCGGTGCCAATGCCTGCCTGTCATCAGCATACTGCGACTGGCGACGCAGACAGCGCCGCTGTAGCTTCCAGCGCAATAGTTGCGAGTGAAGCTAAGCCCATTGGCGGCAAGGCGATCCAGATGGGGCGTTTGAATATAATCGTTACCATGAGCGGCGATCGTGTCGGGGCGTTGATCGTCGGCGAATAGGAAGACGATGTTGGGGCGATTGCCGAGAGAGCAGGGGCAAGCGAGGCAAAGGGCTATGAGGGAAAGAGCGATTCTTTTCATGGAAGAGCGATAATCGAAAATTCTTTAGAAGGATTGGAACAGCATTTTGGCTTTCTGGCTAGCTCGTTTGTGATCCACGATAGGGGCAGGGTATTCGTTGCCTAGCTCGCCTTGCCATTTATGTATTTGCTTGGTTGTAGCGGAGCTTAGCTCTGGTATCCATTTTCGTATGTAGTGGCAATCTGGATCGAATCGCTCTTGTTGGCGCCAAGGATTGAAAATCCGGAAGTAAGGTTGGGCGTCGCAGCCGGTGGACGATGCCCATTGCCAATTCCCGTTGTTTACACAAGGATCGTAATCAACCAGTTTTTGGGCGAAATACCGTTCGCCCCAGCGCCAATCGATATGCAGATCCTTAGTAAGGAAAGAAGCGGTAATCATACGAAGCCGATTATGCATGAAACCAGTCTGGTTGAGCTGTCTCATCCCGGCATCGACTATTGGAAAGCCCGTCCTTCCTTCCCGCCAGAGCTGGAAGGACTCTTCATCCTGTTTCCAGCCTATGCCACTGTATTGAGATTTGAATGCATCTCCGAATACGTGGGGGAAGTGGAAGGCAATGTGCGTAAGAAAGTCTCGCCAATAGAATTGTCGTATTAGCGGATGGTTTTGCCCGAGTTTCTCGGCAACGGTCCAGTAGGCTTGTCGGATAGAGCAGGTGCCGAACTTTAAGTGTGGAGACAGATGGCTAGTCGCCTCCAAGGCTGGATAGTCTCGATCGGAATCGTAGTTTTGCAGACGGCGGGAATGCTTGATCGCTTCGAGAGCCGACTCCTGCCCGCCCTTGAATGAGTCATACTTTGCGACTCCTTCGACAATCTTATCTAGGGCGCCTTTGATAGGAATTTCGGCGGAGATAGTTGAGAGGGTTCCTGAATCCAACTTCAAAAGGGCAGGTTTGCATACGCGAATCTTCCTGGCGTTGTTGAAGTAAGGAGTGAATACCGTGTAGGGTTTGCCGTCGGATTTGAGCGTTGAATCGGGGGTGTTGATGAGCAAATCATGGCAGGAGCGAAAATCGATTCTACGATCGCGGCAGGCTTTCTGAATGGCTTCGTCTCGTCGCTTGCTAAAAGGCGTGTAATCGCGATTGACCCATATGGCTTCGATTCCGAGCTCACCTGCCCAATCTTCGACCAGAGTTGCCGGTCGACCTTTGAACGTGTGCAGACTAGACCCTTTCTGTAGAAGACTCCGATTTAGAGATTCGAGCGAATCTTTCATGAACCACATTCCGGGCGAACTGCGATAGTCGTGTGGCTCGATCTGTCGCGGGTCGAATACGAAGGCCGGGATTACCTCCTCCGACTCAGCCAGGGCTTCGTTTAGCCCACTGTTATCTGCCAATCGAAGATCGCGCCGGAAAATAAATAGGCTTCGTTTGTACATAGCATTATTTTGCTCTACTTGGTTCAATGAGTGTAATTAGGTCGCGGAGGGTCTCAGGTCCTAGTCTGGTAACGCGGTATTCTCCAGCGCCTCGATGCCTGCATCTGGATTAGCGTCTAAATATTCCGTGATGGCGCTCAGGAAGTGTTCACCGTATCGCTCGAGCTTCTTCAAGCCGACCCCGCTAATTTCGGACAGCTGCGCTTCATCTGTGGGAAAATCCCGGGCCATTTCGCGCAGGGACACGTCGGAAAAGACAATGTAGGGAGGTACCCCCTGTTCATCGGCAAGCTCTTTCCTAATGGCTCGGAGAGTGGCAAATAGGGTTTCGTCGCAGTCAATCGCTCCGGTTTGGCCGTACCGAGAACGCGTTCGAGATTTGTCAATGCTGAGCGGTTGCGTGAGGGAAATCGGCGTCCGGTCTCTAAGGGCTAGGCGGCCTTTGGACGTCAATTCGAGGACGCTGTGATTTTCCGGATTCTGTTCGATGTATCCCTCGCGGACCAATTCTCTACCGAATGCCTGCCAGTCGGCGCGTTTGTATTCCTGTCCGATATTGTAAGTCGAAAGGCGGTTGTGCCCCCATTTGAGAACCTTCTCGTTCTGGCTGCCGAGAAGCACGTCTACAATGTGGTTGATGCCGACGCTGAATCCACTGGCTTGCTGAACGCGAAAGATGCAAGACATGAATTTCTGAGCGGGAATGGTCCCGTCGATCGTCTTCTTAGGGGTTTGGCAATTGTCGCAGTTGCCGCAGTTGCCGTGTGGCCATTCTTCGGAAAAGTAGGCGAGAAGCGTTTTGCGGCGACATTCGGAAGATTCGGAATAATGGACCATTTGCCGTAGTTGCTCGCTGGCTACGTCTCTTTCTTTCCGATTGCGCTTCTCCGAAATAAACTGGAGCTGTTTGGCGACATCGCCAGGGCTGAAGAAGAGAATGCAATCGGAGGGCAGGCCATCCCGACCGGCGCGACCGGTTTCTTGATAGTAGCCTTCCACATTTTTCGGCAAATCCTGATGAATGACGTAGCGGACATCGGGCTTGTCGATCCCCATCCCAAAAGCGATGGTAGCGCAGACCACTTTGGTTTCATCGCGAATGAACGATTCTTGGTTCTCTACCCGCTTTAGAGGCGTCATACCGGCATGGTAGGGAAGGGCTTCTATTCCGGATTGCCGCAGCCGATCCGCCAATGACTCAGTAGCCTTACGTGAATGGCAGTAGATTATGCCGCTATCAAAAGGCCGGCTCTGAGTGTATCGAAGAATTTGTTGAAAAACGGCCTGCTTGGTTTCAACTCGATAAGTCAGGTTGGGCCGATTGAAGCTGGCGACGAAGGTTTTCGGATTCTTCAGCCTCAGCTGATTGAGTATATCGGTTCGGACCCGGTCTGTAGCGGTTGCCGTTAGGGCGAGGAAGGGAAGGTCTGGGAATAGACTCCTAAGATTGGAGAGCTGTCGATATTCGGGACGAAAATCGTGGCCCCACTCGCTGATGCAATGGGCCTCGTCAACGGCAAAGCGGCGGACCTTCCACTGGCGAAGATCCTCGAGAAAACCGGAGAGCATAAGCCTTTCGGGAGCGACATATAGTATGCGATACTCGCCGTCGAATAGTCTAGCGTAGCGCTTTTTGGCCTCTGTCTTGTTGAGGGAAGAGTTCAGGAAAGTAGCTGGAACACCATTGGCCTCGAGCCCATCTACTTGGTCCTTCATCAGGGCGATGAGCGGCGAAATGACTACAGTTAATCCGTCGAGCATTACCGCTGGTAGCTGATAACAAAGAGACTTGCCTCCCCCAGTCGGTAGGAGGGCGAAGACGTCGCTCCCCTGAAGGGAGTCGGATATGATTTCCTCTTGGAGTGGTCGAAAGGAGTCATGACCGAAATGCCGTTTTAGGGCTTTGAGCGCTGCGTCATCGAGCGAGGCATTTGACATGACCCGAATTTGGCTTAGTCAGATGACTTTAGGAAGGCAGAAGTGCAGTAGCGGGTGAATCGTCTTGCATGCAAGGGCAAGCCCCGGTCGTATCCCATCTATGAAAGCGAACTTGCGTATTGGCCTCGTCGCGGTGGCTTTGGTTGGGTTGCCGATGGTTTCGGCGGATGAGGTTGATGGCCATTCGCACTCGCCTAAGGATCATTTGTACGAAGCGGCCCGAGTGGCTGAGGTTTCGTTCGAAGATGCCTACGCAGCTGCCAAAGAAGCTGGTGTGGGAGAGCCTTTCTTGGTGGAAGCGCAAACCATTCATTTTCTGTCGACTGGGAATATGCCGGAGTTGTTTGGCCACTTGGAAAAACTGGAAGCGGTTTCCAGCGATCTAGAGTACGGAACGGATAAGCCTTTTCATTCCGAAAGGCAGTTGGTTGGTCTTGTTGCTTCAATCAGAGCGATTCGAGCGTACGAAGCGAATGATGTCGCCGAGTTTGAGAAGCATGCGGCCAGTTCCTACATTAACGCTCCGCAGTATAATCAGGCATTTGGTTTGTTGCAGTTAATGACCGAACTGCGCCGCAAAGAAGTCCAGGAATTGGCGATGGCCGACCTTCGCATTCCGATGGACCTGACAATCGCGAGCGCTGATGGCGAAGAGAAGACTTTGGCCGAGTGGCTAGGCGGAAATCAAGGGTTGCTCATCGACTTTTGGGCCAGCTGGTGTGGCCCCTGTATGCAGCTCATGCCGGAGCTTAGGACTAAGGCGGAGACGCTGCCTTCGCAAGGCGTTGTCGTCGCGGCCATGAATACCGATGCTGACGATCCTGTTGGGAATGCCAAGAAAGTCCGCGACCAGCACAACATGGACCTAATGCCTTGGCTGTTGGAGCCGGAAGAGCGACCTTTGAGCCGTTTGCTCATGATTGATTCCATACCCCGCATGATTCTCGTCAGCCCAGAGGGCAAGGTGCTTTACAACGGGCATCCAATGGATCCGAATTTGAAATCGGCATTGGCTGGTTTGGACGTTAAAATTTAGTAGCGCGTAACGGATTGGGATCGCTGGCGGCTAGCCCGCTTATTGGGGCCTGCCACTACAAAGCCAATTGACAAACGAGATGAAAGTTGGGCGAAACACTCGATTCCTGCCCGCGAGCGATTATGGAAGAGGTTCGTGAGCGACAGCTAAACATGAGAGTTTGCAAGACGTGAGCTAAATCGATTGCCATACAGCTAGATAGGCGATTACGGCTTGGCTCCTTTCTTATGAAATTGGGTGGCATTGAACTCGAGTCCAATCTCTGTCTTTCGCCCTTAGCCGGTTACACGAATCTTCCTTTTCGGCTGACGGCTAAGTCGCTGGGAGCATTGGGTCTGGTCACTACCGATCTCGTGAACGCTCGCTCTCTGATCGAGAAACGACCCGTGGGTTTCAAAATGATCGCATCCGATGTTCGAGAACAACCTATGTCGGTGCAGCTCTTCGGGGGCATTCCTGAGGAGATGCGGGATGCAGCCCTAATTGTCCAAGATCGAGGAGCTCAAATGATTGACATCAACATGGGTTGCCCGGTCAAGAAGGTTACGAAGACGGGCTGTGGATCCTCCTTGATGAAAGATCTCGTAGCCACACAGCGATTGGTGAGGGGGATGGTGGATGCCCTTGAAATACCTGTAACCGCCAAAATGAGACTGGGTTGGGATGACGAGAATATTTCAGCGCCTGAATTGGCGAGAGCGCTTGAAGACGTGGGTGTATCGGGAATATTTGTACATGGTAGAACGCGTGCTCAAGGTTTTTCAGGATCTGTCAATTTGGAGGGAATCGCTAGAGTCAAAGCTGCCGTGTCGACAATACCTGTTATTGGAAATGGCGATGTAACCACGCCAGAAGCCGCTCGTATTTTGCTCGAGGAGACAGGGTGCGATGGGGTCAGTATCGGGCGAGGGGCATTTTATAATCCTTGGATATTCGTACAAGTTAGGAATTATCTGGATACGGGCGATCTATTGTCAGATCCCTCTTTTGAGGAGCGAGTGGATTTGATGCTTGTCCACTTGAAGCGGATGATCGAGTTCTATGGCGAGGATCGTGGCTGCGTGCAATTTCGCAAGGTTGCTCCATGGTACGCGAAAAGGTTCGGGCCGAGCAAGTACTTCAAGGATCGCGTTGTCCGCTTTTCCAGCTGGGATGAGTTCAATGAGATCCTTGGTGAATACCGAGAATGGCGCCAACGGTTTTGTGATGAGTCGGGAGAGCTGCAGGAAAGGTATAAGCCTGCTGATCTGTATTCATCTATAACTGACAGAGATTCCGCGGATAGAATAAAGGTTCCGAAAGGGCCGGTTGAGAAATGGTAGATGGTTCGCTTGCGTCGAGGGAGGTGGGGCTGATCCAGCTGAGCGCATGGGCGTCAACTAAAGTTGTATTCGAATGTAGGAGCGGGTGTATCCCGCGATTTCAACAAGGATTAGTTCGCTTATATCGCGGGACAAACCCGCCCCTACAGCCCGTGATGGAACACGAATGCTTCGTACACGTAGTTGAGCTGACGCTTGAAATCAGGGGGCTTGCTTAGTCGGTTCCTACCAGTGATCTTGTGTCCAAGATCAAGGCGATCGATCCATCGCCGAGAATGGCTCCCCCGGAAATTCCACTAAGATTCTGCATCATACTGCCGAGGCTCTTGATGACGACCTCCTGTTTTTGAATCATGGCGTCTACAAGAAGCCCATATTGCCTGTCATTCGATTCTACAATAACGACGGTCCCTTTTTTTGGATCCGTGACAGCATTTTGGATACCGAAGATTTCATGTAGTCGTTTGAGTGGATAGACTTTGTCTCTGATATTGAGCGCTTCCTCTTTTCCTTGCACGCTAGTGAGAGATGCTTCTTCGGGGCGGAGAGCGATTTTTACGGAAGTGGAAGGCAGTATGAAGCGACTATCTCCCACTTTGACAACAAGTCCATCAACAATGGCCATAGTAAGTGGCAAGAGAATACGAAATGTAGACCCGGCTCCGATTTCGGATTCGATCTCCACTTTGCCCCTTAGCTTCTCAATATTTTTGCGAACGACATCCATACCGACGCCGCGACCGGAGATATCCGTGACTTCGGCGGCTGTGGAGAAACCCGGCGCGAAGATGAGCTGGAAAATCTCTTGTTTAGAAAGATTAGCATTGGCATCGACGATTCCCTTGGAAAGGGCTTTGGCCAGCACCTTCTCCGGATCGATTCCTCTACCGTCGTCCGAGATTTCAATAGCGATATTGGATCCGCTATGATACGCGGAAATTCGAATATGCCCGGCCTCAGGTTTTCCGGCGTCGATTCGATCCTCCGGACTCTCGAGACCATGGTCTATGGCGTTTCGCGTCATGTGAACGAGTGGATCACTCACCTCCTCAACCACGTTTCGATCCAGTTCCGTATCCTCGCCAGCCACTTCAAAGTTTACGGGCTTACCGACTTTTCCGCTGATATCGCGTACGAGACGGCTCATCTTTTGGAAGGTCGGTTTGATGGGGACCATTCGCAGAGACATGGAGGTGTGTCGAAGCTCCTTGGTGATGCGGGCTAATCGCGAGAGGCTTCGGCGGAGCGAGTTGCTCTCATCCTCCAGCGTTTGAGTGGACTCAGTCAGTTGGCTTTTAACGATAACCAACTCGCCAACCATATCCAAAAGATTATCCAGTTTGCTGGTATTGACGCGGATAGTCGAAGATTGGGAGCTAGCTTTGGGGACTTTATTCGACTTTGGGGCATCAGGTTCCGATTGCTCGGACGGACGGCTATTCGATTCATCATTCGATTGCCTGAAGACGACACTTTTCTGATAGGCGGCCTGCCCTTGAGAAGCCAGTCGAGCCCTAGTCATCAAGGAGCTTACCGGGATGACTTCATTTGGAGTCGAGCCATTGGAGAGAGCCTCGGAGATTTGGTCGATTAGAGCGGCGATTGCGTCCTTGCCATCGAGGACGAGATCGACGACTTCCTTGAAAATCTCCAATTTGCCAGAGCGAACGAGTTCCATCAGGTCTTCAATCTCGTGGGCAAGGCGATTGATGGGGATGAGGTTGAGAAAGCCGGCGACTCCTTTCAATGTGTGGAAGGAGCGAAAGAGGGAATTGATCGCGTCTTCGCAGGCCGCATTTTGCTCAAGCTCAAGCACCGCTGATTCAATCTGGCCGAGATGGTCGGTGGCTTCGGCCTGGAATTCGGTCAGTAGCTCCTCGTTTTCAGCGAGATCCAAATCCATGATTGCGTCGAACTCGGTGAAGTCATCCTCGGGAGATTCGGACACGCTGTTAGCAGACTCCTGGTTTGAATCTTCTAAAGCCTGCGCGGCGGATGGTTGGAAGGGCTCGATAGCCTGATTGGCTGAAAGAGCGTAGCGGGTCGTTTCCAGCCAAACATTGAATTCCGTTAAGAAATCGAGATCGGCCCGACTAAAACGGCCTGCGCTATCCAGGAGGCCCTCGAGACGATCGCAGACGGCTTGGATTGACTCATGAACGGATGGAGTGTGCGAGAAAAGCGATGCCAGCCCGGAAACCAGGCTGTACATGGGTAGAAGGCCCTCGTCGCTGCCTTCTTCCGCTAATAGAAGCTCGCCTGAGAATTGCTGAGCAACGCGCTCGACGGGATCAGCACTTTGAAGAGGCGGTGTTTCTTCTCCACTACTCTTTGAAACCATAAGATCATCCGAGTTTGCGGATTTCTCGATTTCTGGGGCTGTCAATGCGTCGATTTCATGGCTCTCAAGTTCCGGCAGCTCTGTAATGGAGTCGAGAGGCGAGGGCGACTTTTGGCTGGATGTGTTCTGAATCGCAGGGGTTTCTCCAGAGCGCAATTCCGCAACCAATTGCTCGAGGCTTTCAGAGGTCTTCAGAAGTTCTGCGACGCTCCCGGAATCGAAGAAGCGAGCCTCCTCGATCAGCGGCGTGAGCGTGGCTTCCAGAGAATCCACAACTGCTGAGATTGCGGGGACCTTGGGTAGATCCGAGGTTAGATCTCCCAAAAGGGAATACAAAGGAAGCAACCCCTCGTCAGATCCTGGTTGCGTCCGACGAGCCTCGCCGGAGATCTGTTTGGCGATGGATTCAAGTTGATCGATGGTTTCAGGGGACCACTGCATTGGGCTCGTTGCTCGCTGAATGGAATTTCGTCATTCTGATGTTCTTCCTCGGAGACCATCGACGCGCTTCAAGCGATTCTTGAGAGATAAATGAGTAGTCGAACCTACCCTTAGGATGATTTACCCATTCTTAAGGGTTGTACGGCGTTCATTCCCGCCGAAATCGAGGTCAAATGGGAGCCCTAGCTCTACTTTGCTTCGCTATTAAGGAGCTTTTGCACAGTGGTGAGAGCGCCCTTGAGCGAAAACGGCTTCTTCAGAACGGTGGCGTCCTCGGGAAGTTTGAATTGGCTGTAGACCTCTTCCGAGTAGCCGGTCATGAAAATCACCTTCATATCCGGATTCTTTTCTACTAGCCGCTCAGCGAGCTCCGATCCACGCATTTTAGGCAGAATAAGATCGGTGATCAGCAGCTGAATATCGGCGTTAGATTCGTCGAAGAAATCGATGGCGTCCTCGGCCAAGTTGGTGGAGAACACCTCGTAGTTGTAATACACGAGCAGACCCGATATACAGTCGCACATTGTCTCATCGTCCTCGACAACGAGAATCGTCTCCCGATTGCTGGAAGACAAATTGGTTGTGGGAGTAAGGGCGCCTTCGTCTTTATGGGCAGTCTCTTTCGCGGCGACTTGGGGCAGAAAGATGCGAAATCGCGTTCCTTTGCCGATTTCGCTGGTTAGCTCTATATGGCCATTCGCCTGGCGTACGATTCCATAGACCGTCGATAGGCCAAGACCTGTTCCTTTGCCTGTGTCCTTGGTTGTGAAGAAAGGCTCGAAAATGCGTTCTTGAGTCGTTTCGTCGATCCCCATGCCGCTGTCCTGAAAGCTGAGCATCATGCAGGGTCGGGAATCGATATGATCGGGCAGGTGTTTAGCGGCCTCATCGGCAGAGCAGGCCGAGATTGAGAGGGAAATCTTGCCGCCATCGGGCATGGCGTCGCGAGCGTTGGTCGTAAAGTTGATTAGGATCTGTTCGAGGGCAGTGCGGTTGAGATTCACGTGCACCGGAGTTGGTGAGAACTGGGCATCGAATTCGATATCTTCTGGAATCAGGCGGCGAAGGATCTTCTGCATGTCCCGGGCAACTTTTATGGCGTCTAGTACTTCCGGGTTCAGGTTCTTGTTCCGGCGGCTAAATGACAGTAGCTGCTGGGTCAGATCAGTCGCCTTCTCAGCGGCCTTGCGAATCTCCTTCAAATATTTGGCATTCGTATCGACCTCTTCTTTGGACTCCAAAATCAGATCTGAAAACGAGAGAATAACCGCCAGGATATTGTTGAAATCGTGAGCGATCCCGCCAGCCAAGCGTCCGACAGCTTCCATTTTCTGGGATTGAAAAAGATCCTGCTCCAGCCGTCGAATCTGGCTAACATCCCGTTGGATAACCACGTAATTGGAGATCTCGCTTCCTGATGCGAAGACAGGAAAGACCTTCCAGGCCATGATGAACTCGGCCCCATCCCTCTTGTAGCCCACCATTTCCCCGGCTGCTGTCCGGCCGGCTTGGATATCGAGAATCATTTCTTCGACGATCGAAAAGTCGGTGTTCTTCCCATGCAGCAGAGAGATTCCTTTCCCTACAACGTCGATCTCCGTGTAGCCGCTAATCTCCGAAAACCCGTCGTTTACGTAGAGAATGCGGGCGTCGCCTTCGGCCCAATTCTTGTCAGTTATGATTACCCCTTCGCCAATGCTCTTCAAGGCGGTGGCTATCAATCGGATTTGGGCCTCTTTGGATTCCGTTTGACTCTGATCGCTAATGAACAGCAGAGCGCCTGAAAGTTCGGGCCGAGACGGATCGGCGCTCGTTTTGGGTTTGAGCTGAAAAGCGATGGACGCCCGGGTGCCATCTGGCTTGAGGAGGTAGGCCCGCGTTGATGTGAGATGAGGGCTCCGGTACTTTTCGGAGGAAAGATCAATAGGTTCGTCCGTTTCGGGATCGAAGGCGAGAAACACTTCGTTAACCGATTTCCCAATCGGCTCGTTAGAAGTCACGCCTAGCATAATCTGGGCTAGCTGGTTCAGCCTTTCGACAACGCCGTATCGGTCGAGAACAACGATACCGTCAGCAGAGGACTCGAGCAGAGTGTCAGCCAGAGTCTGGGCCTTCGACAACTCGGCATCTGTAGATGGGTCCTCTATGAACGAATCAGGCATTAGCGATTTCTAGTCGATGTGGCGGAGGCTGTAGACATTTTTCTCAAATAGCAAATCCCTAGAGGATTTCTTGGCTTGCCTAGGCATTTGGGCACTGGCCAATCAAAAATCGCCCAAATCGAGATCCCCGATTTGTCTCTCCAGTCAATATTTCGAACGATAAGGAGGTCAATTAGGTGTGAAAGAAAGGAGATTTAGACTCGTTCTACCTGTATTCGGGATTTGGTTGATCTATGCTGGCGGAATGCCGGTCTATACTTGTAAATGCGGGGGGGGCTTGCGAAAGAATTTAGATGCCTAGATTGGGCAGATTTTTAATGACTAAACGAACGATCTTTCTGCATAGCCCCTCGCGTAGAGATGCGGGCCTTCTGGGATTGGGTGATTGGTACGAATGGTTTAAGTCACAGGGTAAGATTCAAGAGGTCTATAACACGGAAGCGGTCTCGGAGGGGGGAATCTTCGTTTCGTTTAGTCCAGTTTGCGAGGAGATGGACACATTCCCCGAGCTTGAAGGAAAGGCTGAGCGTTGGCTGGCCCTCGACAGCGTCGGGAACGCAACTGAATCTTGTCGTATCGCTGAAGATGCAGGAGTAGATCGGCTGTTACATGCTCAATTGGCCGACGAATTGCTTAGTCCCGTAGGTCCTGGAGCACTTCTTTATTTGATGGATCGTGGTATTTGGCTACCCAATACTATAAACGTGGCGCCGGACATTTTCTTTCCGACAGTAGATGCAAAAGCGAATCGCGAGGAAGCGTCGGTTTTGTTTGTGTTAGATGACGAATTAGCATTTTGCAACGACTTGCGCTTCCCGTTGAAAGTGTTAAAAGGGGGAAAAAAGGCCTTTGGGTGCCGAACGAGAGAGATGAGCCTTCGGGCATTTACACTGGAAACGCTCGCTAAAAAGGTATTGAATCGGTAGATACAAGTTTTGCTATTTGGCTCGATGCGGACGACGAGTTTTGCCTAGTCGCATTGGCCGTTTCGTCGATGCCCTCGAAGGAGGCTCCACTGTTGTCTTTGACGCTTGCGAGCTCTTTGATGGAGTTTCATCTAAACGGATAGGGAGATTGGATATGCCCGGATTTATGAGGGCCCCGGGAGCAATGGTTCGCACTTTCGAAAGAAACTATTTGCCGGGCCCGGCGTGGCCGGGAGTAAACACGGAGTTCGCCAAACGAATTGGATATGATCTAGGGCTTCCAACTGGTGAAGATATCGACTTCAATCTGAGAGCCCTCGCCTGTGAAGCGCGATTCGAGATCCTTCCATCGGTTGGATATCGCCAATATCACTTTCCCAGTAGCTTGTCACGCGACTTGGATCTTCAGCGGGCCGCTGTGGCCACCGCCCTCGCTAAACACGAATATCAAGATGTGAAGGCGCGTTTCGATTCCACTGGATTCAGTCATAGAATGGCTGACTGGGCTCTGTGTTCGATGGCCCTTTGCCTTATACGGAAGGTTGGAAACGAGTCTTTTTTGAAGGAACGATCCGATTGCTGGGCGGCGTCGAGGGTGTCGAAATTCAATTGATGGAGGCAGAGCGCTTGAGGCCGACTCCGGAAGGGGCCAATAATTTGGGTGTGGCTCTGTATAGAAAGGGTCGGGAGGACGAATGCATGGCCCAATTTGCCTTGGCGAGCCGTCGATTGCCCGGATATCGGGATGCTCTCCTCAATCAGCGCTTAGAAGGCCGGAGTAAGCTGATAACGACGCATCCGATACGTAGTCACGCTTCTCGAAATCAGTATTAGTCGGACCAAGCAGAAGCCCATTTATGCAATCTGGCCCGGCAAATGCTATGTAGTTAGGATAATTGAGAAAATGACAATGAATACACCAGAAGGGCCGAGAGGCGGCCCCGATATCCTTTGTTGCGGGCAATTATTGCCTATCGCTGACGCTAGAGTTCAGTTGGTATAATGCTATGCACGTAGTGGGATCCATCATCGCTCGTTTGGGTAGCAAGCGCCTGAAATACAAGAACTTGATGCCGTTTGAGGGAAAACCGCTCGTGGGGGATATCGATATTTGCACCCTTGAGGATCTGCTGAAAAACTATCGTCTCAAGCAAGGGGAATATCCGGAAGGAAAACCTGACTTCTCCAGGGCTAAATCCGTTCAAGAAGAGGGGCTATCCAGTCGATAAGCAGTAGACGGGACTTCCTAGTCGATTAGCGAGGGAAAGACCTCGAACGATATGAACGCATTTCAGAAAAATTTACATTCGAAAACGGTGAAGATTCTAGCCGCCGTGTTCATTATTGGAGCGGTTGGCGGCCCAACGGCGATCAAAAGCGCGGATCCCAAAACGCGTTCACATTTCACTGCGAAATCGACTCGACCCTCGCCGCTGAGCGAAAGCCCCGAGGCAGCCGAGAAATCCAAGTATGCAGACGAGCGGGATAGCGCGGTTGATGAGCTCGAAGAAGAAGCTTCCGAACTTTCGACCGATGAAGCGAAAAAAGACCGTGAACTGGAAAGGCAGGCGGCTAGGCAGGAGTCAGAAAGCAGGCGCTTAGAGCGTCAGCAGCGACGTTTGCAGGAAAAGCTCCAAGCCCAGATTCGAGATGAGAAGAGACGCCAGGAGAAGGAGTTGGCTAGGCAGTTAGCCCAAGAAGCGGCGGAGGCAAAAGCCGCCATGCTCCGTCGGCTCGAGATTCAGGAGGCCGAAGCGCAACAAGCTTTGCTGGCGAAGATGGAAGAGGAAAAGCGAGCGAAGGAGGTAGAGCTTGAAAAGCGGATGGAGGAAAAAGCTCAGGTAGCCCAAGAAGCGATGGCCGATCGGATTACGGAGGAGGAAAACCAAGGTATTCTATCAATTGATCGGGAGCTTGAGAAATTGGAGACCTCTTTGAGGGATGATTTGCAGAGCCGGATAGCCAAAGAGGAACGCCGGCGAGAAACGGAAGTGCAAAAACGAATTTCAAGAGAGGAGAAAGCGGCGAAAAAGGAAATGGAAAAACGTTTGGCAGAGCGGGAAAGGCTTGCGGAAGCCGAACTGCTAGCCCGCTTAGAATTGGAGCAAACAGATCAATTGGAAGGCGTCGAAAATCGAGTGTCAGAGTTGGCTGATACCCAGAGAGCGGAAATGAACGAAGGCTTGATGGAGGTAGAGGTAGAAGGGCTTCGGAAAATTGAAGACGATCTCCTCGAAAGCGCTCGAAGAGAATTGGAAAAGCGATCCGTGGAAAAGAATGCGGACATGGCCCAAGTCGCGGATTCCCCTTCGAAGGGCCATTTGGAGACCAAGGTCCCATTTCGAAATTCGATCAAATATGTTCTATATTCGGAGAATGAATACGAGATTAACAGTAAGCGGCCCACGATTCTCAGAACGTTGAAACGGGCGCCTCGAAATTTGATGGCCAGTCTTGGAAACCTGCCCTTGCGAAGAAGCGATCCTTACCCAGGCTACCTAGCTTACGCCACGCCTCCTCCCTTGCGGTTCTCGGATAGCGATGCTCTAGCTAAACGAGCTTCTTCGCCAGCGCTCCCGGAATTTTCTTTGCTGGCGCCTGGAAGAGGGACTGAAGTATTTGAAAGCCGGTTGAGCGTAGAAACCGCTAGAAGAAATCAGATAAGGAATCAAGTCGTCGTGGAGTTCGACCCGTATACGGTTGTATCGGGACGGATCGATACAAGCATTCCTCGTCGAGGCAAAGATAGGGAGCTGATCATGGGTGACGAATTCGAGGAACCTGTAGTTCGCCCTGAGGAGGTATTGATATTCTTCGAGAACGAGAGAGAAGGAGGCGATGTAAGAACGATCGTGCCATTCTCTCCCGCTCTTCCGCAGGAAAGGGAACCATCCAGAAGCGGAGCTACCTATAACCGCATAGAATAGAATTTGTATGAGAAAACCACTGACAGCGATTTATAACTTAGCCATATTAGCCTTGGTAAGCGGGATGGCGTTTGCCGCTGACGAAACCGAAATGCCATCGGAGCTTGAAGCGGAAGATGGAGGGGAAAAGAAGGAGTCCGATCGTATTCTGGTTATCGAGCCAAAGAAGACTATCGATCCGGCTGTAGCGGCCAGGGAAATCCGCAAATACTTGGAACTCGGTTCTTCTCTTTGGAAAGGGGGCGATCACGATATGGCGGAAAAGTATTTCGCCGCGGCGCTCGGAGTGCCAATCGACTCGCCGGAGAAGGAGAACGTGTTGTTCGAAATGGCTAATCTGTTTAAGGAAGATAGGATGCTCCCCAAAGCGGCCGCTGTTCTCGAGAGGCTTACAGAAGAGTTTGGAGAAAGCCGCCGATTGCCCAGCGTCTATATGGAGCTGGGACATCTTTACCGGGCGATGGGAGGCCTGGAGATAGCTATATCCAACTACTACATGGTCTTGAATTCCTCCCTGAATATTTCCATCGACCAAGTGGAACGGGCTCGTTACTTGTCCTTGAAAGCCAAGCTCGAGATAGCGGAGACCCATTCGGAATTGCTGGAATACGAAGAGTCGTATCGTCACTACGAGCTGCTGTCGAAGCTTGATCTCAAGCCGATCGAGCGGATGCGTGTTGATTACCGAATGTGCCACTTACTGTATCAACTTGGCCGTTACCAGCAAGCGGTCCCACGACTCAAACAGTTTCTAGACCACTATCGTATGAGCGCGCATTCCCCAGAGATCAGATATCTGCTGGCTAAATCCTACGAGAAGCTCCATCGCAAGCCGGAGGCGCTGAAGGAGGTCGTGCAGATTTTGCAGCGCCAGTCTAGTCCGGATACGGCTTTGGATGGCGAAGCGGATTACTGGAGGCAGCGGACAGGGAATGAGTTAGCTAACGAGTTTTATGAGAAACGGGACTACCGTAGCGCGTTGACTATCTACCAGTCGCTGGCCAAGTACAATCCAGCTCCAGAATGGCGATGGCCGGCTATTCATCAGATAGGCTTGTGTTTCGAACGGCTTGGCCTGCCTGACAAGGCGATTTTGGCGTACCAAGAAATCTTGGATCCAGAAGGGCTTGAAATATCGGAGGAATCTTTGAGCCCCAGTCTGCAATCGTTGCGACAGATGGCGAAATGGAGGCTTGAACACTTGAATTGGGAAGACGATCTTTTAGCTCGCCTAAATGTATTAGGAGCCAATTGATCCCCAAATGGAGAGCGAACAAGCTGAGCGGATTTTGAAAGAGCACATAAGGCTGTGCTCCGATATGCATGAGCTTTTTATCGAGGAAGGTCGTATCATGCGATCGACCGGATTGCCTCCGGACGAGGCGTTCTTGAAGCGCAAGGAAACCTTTTTACCGATATTGGAGAAGGGGCTACAGCTCCTGAAGAGGATAAATGATGATCCGAACTCGTTTCCTCGCGGCCTGGAATCGCTTGTCGAAGAGGCGCGGTCTAAAGTGATGAAGCTCATGATGCTGGATCGGGAGAACGAGCGTTTGCTACTCAAGACATCGCTTCCACCGAAAATGAAGGCTGCCTACGGAAAGGCGGCCGCCGGGCAAATAGCAAGGACCTACGGCAAGTATAGTTCGGAAGGTAAAAGCGGCGAACGGGAAAATTCGCCGTAGGGTTCCCTACACCGGCTCGAGCGGAGTGTCCGCCGAGTTTTCAACGAGCTGTACAAGCTCTTTGATGTTGAATGGCTTCGGCAGGGTGGCGATGAGATTGTTGTAATCCAGGTGCTCGGCTTCGGCTGGGAATCCGGAAACTATGATAAACTTCGTTTTGATGTTCTGCCAATCGGATAGGAATTCCAAGACCATCTCGCCGGAAAGCCGGGGCATTTTCAGGTCGAGCAAAACGACATCGAACTGATGATTCGGGTCCGAGAGGACCGATACTGCATTATGCCCGTCGCAAAGCACGGAAACATCGTGTTTATCGCCGAAAACCGTGAATAGCAATAGCCGGATAGCCGGATCGTCGTCTACGATTAGGATTTTCATTCTCTATGGTGGGATCGGTTTTTATCGGAGATTCCGACTGCTTTCGGTGTTCATTTAAGTAATCGGTAGTTTGGTCTGATTCTAAGAATCAATCAACGATTCCGAGAGGGTTTAGCGAAGGGTTTACAGGATTAATTGTCGCCGAGAACGCATGGCTTGGTTCTGGACAATAAGGTTGAGGCCATAGGGTTGGGCAGCGCCATCAATGCCTCGTTCATCTTTCCGTAGTAGGTTCTGATTTCCGCTTCCATTAGGCGAACGGTTTCACGGATGGCATTCAGGTCCCCTGGCTCCATCCAATATTTTTCCGTAGTCGCTTGCATGAACTCAACTTTCTCGGCGAGGGCCGCCAATGTGGTCAGACTTTGCTTGAGAGCCTGGCTGTCGGAAATATGATTTACGGGAGCAATCTCGCCTGTCGGACTGGACGTAGCTGAAGCTGTATCTTGTACTATTTCCTGATCGTTGCCGGAAAGGGTTTTCACGGCGTCCAGCAAGGTTCGATAGTTGAATGGCTTGGGGAATATCTTATCGGCGCCGAGTTCGTTAAATTGCTTTTCTGACTCCGGACTCAAATAGCCCGTCAGCACGATGACGGGGACCGCCGGGTGGACCTTCTTTATTTCGGCGATCACTTCGAGGCCATCTCTCTTCGGCAAGTGGTAGTCGAGTATCACCAAGTCGGCAGGGCTATGGACCCCTTTCTCGACCCCAGTTTCTCCATTGTCTGCTTCGTCGACATTAAAATCGTCTTTGAGGACTTCCCGTACGACCATACGCAAGGCGGGATCGTCTTCTACGAGTAGCACGTTCTTTTTCATCTTAGTTTCCTCCGCGGGTGGGTTGGTAAAGGCTTTGCCGCCGTCTGGCGTTCTGAATTTGATCGGATCCAAGCATTTCTGTGCCGGCGAACAAGACGGCCAATGGGATTCCAGTCGTTGAGCGAATAGGGAATTTGGAACCGCGTAGCCAGGTGGCTCCCCAAGAAAGGGAAATCAGCTCCTTAACGTTATGTTTCGGCCGGCAGGCCTCGATTACATCTCGGTCGTCGCTCTCTAAGGTTGGATCGCCGCTTAATCTAAAGCGATTTTTGGAAATTGTTCGACTGGTTTCAAATGGAGAATGATAGAGATCCAATAACCTCCGCCCCGAACGATTTAGGTAAAAGATATCGTTGCGCGTGAAATAGGCGAACACGTAGTAGTTCAATTGCTCGAAGTCCGAGACGTCCGCCCCTAGGAGAGATTCAGCATCGTCGTACTCGAAGTTTACTGAGTCGACAGCCGCATCTAATGACTCGGGCAAGGATGCTTGAAGCAGTTTGTTGAAATCGGGCATGAAGAACTGTTAGTATAGTAAGTCGCGCAGTATAGGATTTCGGCGCATTTAGGTCCGCTCTTTAGCGTAAACTGCCTATTCTCGAGGGGTAACTGCCCTTGCTATAGATATTGCCTGGAGCGAAATGGCCAGGGTCCCACTAGTTTGAACCGGCCGATAGCTTGGCCTGCTGCATTCGTTCTTGAGCCTCGATAACGCCTCGCTGGAGAGTGATTTTGTCGATATCTGTAGACAAGTTCTCCATGTTGAGGGCCGAAGTGTCGCGACCGTCATTGCATCCAATGACGCCTGCGGCCCAGTTCGCTATTTGCAAGGCATCTGACATCTTTCTCAATGGACCAGCCTTTTCGGGAGTGTATTGGTAGCGGACGGGGGTGTAGATCTCCTCTGGAAAACCCCACTCCTTGAGCATCTCTCCACCCACTAAAGCGTGGTCGAATCCAAAGAGAGCGGTCTCCGCTTGGTTCAACGAGAGATTCTCGGTTTCGACTCCTTGGAAAACTCGATTGTAGCATTCGCCGTATGCGTGATGCAGAACGAGTTTTCCTATATCGTGAAGTAATTCAAGAGTGTAGGGGAGGCCTTGCAAATCGCTTTCGTTCTCAGCGATCGTCTCCATAACGATTGCGACCGCCAGGCTGTGGGTCCAGAGTCCTCCTTTACCGATCTCCAGGCTCGTGAGCTCCCCATCTAGAAGGCTGCTGCTGGTGACATTGGAGACGATTCTGTAGATTTCCTTAATTCCAAGCAGCGAAACGGCTTCATTGAGATCCGTCACAGGATTCGGTGGAGCGTAGAGACTCGAGTTTGCCAGTTTTAGAACGCCCGCAACGATTGATGGATCGGTGGAGATTACACTCATGATCTCCTCAGTTCCCTTATCCGGATCCTTCATTATCCGAATGAGTTTAGGGAGCACTTCCGGATTCACCGGCAGCGACGGCGTTTCTTCAATAATTCGGCCAACTTCATGCGAGATCGATAGTTGTGGTTCCATGGACCGTTTTTAGGATCACCGTTCCGGTCTCCAAAGAAAGTTGGAGGCTGCGATTGTTGACGCCGCCGATATCTGCTTTGATGACGGGTATTGCTAGAGAGGTGACCGCCTTCTTGACGGCTTCGATATTGCGCTCGCCGACCTTGAACATATCGGAGCCCTTGAATACGGAGGCTCCTCCGGCTACAAACGCTCTAAGGTTTTCCCGTTTGGATTTCAGCTCCGAGAAGCTTTGGAGCATCAAAGGCATGCCCGTGTCGGCGAACATCGCGGGTTGACGCTCGGCCTTGTCCGGGGAGAGGCTCGAGTCTGGAAGCATGATGTGTATAATGCCTCCAGCTTTTGTAACGGCATCATAGGCCGACACCGCGATGCGGGAACCAAGGGCATAGGTGCTGATTACGACATCCCGTTTGTTTGAAATAGCTATCTCTCCAACACCGACGACAATGTTTTGCTTGGAAATTGGGGAGGATGTCGGCGTGTTGCTCATGGAATTCTTCCGGCTTCGGTCTGCTTAGGATTCCAGACTTCCCGTGGACTTTCGAATCGAGGTTTAGATGGTGGCTAGGGCGCCCGATACTTCCGGAGAAACCACTTTCTCGATATCCAGGAGAGTCATCAGGCCATTTTTGCGGGCGGCGATTCCGATGCAGCCTTCTCGGCTGATTTCGGTCCCGAAATCTGGCGATAGCTCAATTTGATCGGATTCGATATTAAGAACTTCCTCAACAGCGTCGACCACGATCCCGAGACATGTATTTTCGCCCACTTCGGATTTGATATCCAAGACAATGACGCAGGTTCTTTCGGTGGGTTCGGTCTTCGGCAGAGCGAGTTTGATGCCCAGATTGATAACGGGAATCACTTTTCCTCGAAGATTGATGACCCCTCTGACATGTTCAGGCATCTGTGGAACCGGGGTGATCTGCTGCATGCGGATGATCTCTCGGATGCTTAAAACATCGATTCCATAAGATTTTAAGCCCAACCGGAATGTCAGGAATTTCCCGGTAGTCGAAGGCTGAGAACTGGGGTTCTCTTGTTGGGAAATCGGCTTGCTCATTTGAATTGGTGAAATCGACAAGGTGATCTGGACCCAGCCTGTCAGATAGATAGATCGGCCCATTTCATACGGACTTTACCTCGATCGCGGGGATCTTGGCATGGGCAGTATCCCTCATTGGAACAGCCTACCGATGTCAGTAGATTTAACGGATAAGCGAATTTTCCTGAACTTGATTTATCGAAACACCATCAACCGCTGGGTAATGGGATTAGCGAAATCGTGCTCTTTGATCTTTTTTATGATGCTGTGAGTCAGTCGCTCCTCTTCTGGTATGAGCAGCAGCCCAGAGGGGCTGTAGATACCTTTGGCCAGCACCATCCCGGGTTCGAGCTCGGCCAGAGTGAGCTCGCGGACCTTCTTGGGAAGGGTGGAAAGATTGGAGCTCTTCATGAAGAGCCTGACGGCCTCGGGATGAAACGATTTGCCGGAATCCCTGATTATGAATTCCAAAGCTTCGTCTCGCGGAAGCGCGGATTCAACGAAGGCAACTGCTATGGCCAAATGACGAGCTGGAACCGAAATCATTTCCCGGCTGTAACCATCCGGGTACCCGCGTCCATCGAAGCGCTCTCGGTGAGCGCGTATGGCAAGACCAACTTCTTCCAACGCTCCAACAAGACCCGCGAGCGTTTGTCCGTAAACGGGGTAGAGGTGAAGCAAGATTCGTTCTTGCTCGTCGATGCTTTGCGGATCGTTTAGGCTTTTGGTAAGCAATTCGCGGGGCAACCCTATCCGGCCCAGATTGTATAGCCAGGAACTCACCTTTAGAACTTCGCTCTCCCGTTCGCTGAGCAATTCCGACTTGGCGATTTCCTTGCATATCGAAACAACCGCTTTGGTTTGCTCGCCGAGAATCGGATGAAATGCTTCGATCAATCGAAAGCATATCTCTAGCGAATGGTTGAAATGCTCCTCGAGAGCCTGGTTGGTGGATTCCAAGTCGCTTGCCTGCTGTTCCAATTGGCGGATTTTCTCTTCGAGAGCCGAGTTGGCCTTAACTAGCTTGTCGTTTAGTTCGAGAGTATCCGAGCTAAGTCGTTCATTAGCCTCAACCAAAGCATATCGCTGAACAGCATTATCCACGGTGGCGAGTAACTCCTCCCGTATCCAGGGTTTGGCTAAGAAGCGGAATATTTCACCTCGGTTTACCGCTTCTATAACCGTATTCAAAGTTAAGACACCGGTTATTAGTATTCGCGAGGCATTGGGCTGTTTCTGCTTACATTTGTCGAGAAACTCCAGGCCCGTCATTTCTGGCATGCGCTGGTCGGAGATTATTGTGGCGAAAGTATGAGCATCCAAGGCCGCCAAAGCCTCGTTAGCTTCGCTGAAAGCATGGACGTTATACCGCTCTCGCTCGAGCGTCTCTTTCAGAGCCGCCAGCACGACGGTATCATCATCCAGCACGAGTATCTCGCGTGATTTTGATTCGGATACGCTCATAGGCCTCGAATCCTAGCTAAAAAACTTTTCGAGCGTTTTCAAAAGACCGGCTGGCTTAGCGGAGCCGGATACAAGAATGCCGCAATTAGAGCGAACGCGTTCGGATACGGCATCGACGCTTTCTCCGAGTGCCAGAACGGCCCGTTTAGGAGCGTTTTCGAGCTCGGCGATTTCAACGACGAGATCCTCGACTTTCTCGTCTAGGGCGCTTTTGAAAATCACGATACCGTCGAGAGCGTCGCCCATTTCACGAACGTTCAGCTGCAATTGCTCGCCATCCAAATGAATCCGGTGTTTCCAGCCGGCACTGCGGATCGAGTTGATTAACGGGTGATGGGCTATGTCTTCCCAAGTGTAGATTAGCACATTGAGATTGCGCCCAGATGAATTCGATTTCGTAGGGTTTGATTGGCTTCCTTTTTCAAGGGGACTAGATGTGGTCTCAAAGGCGTCTTTAACGAGCGGCAAGGTGAAGACCACTCGCGTTCCTTCCCCCCTAGCCGATGCGATCGAGAGCCGTCCGCCAAGCGAGCGTACGAACTGGTCGACGACAAAGAGCCCCATTCCTGAGTGGGCTTCTTGATCTTTCGTCGTGTAGAAAGGTTCCACTACTTTGGGCAACTCGCGCGTATCGATGCCGTTTCCGTCGTCGCTGAACTCCAAGGCTACCATTTCGCACCCGTCATTCGTCCGAGTCTGTAGGTCCCGATAGCAGCGGATGTGAATCGTCGGTTTTTCGTTAGCCGCGTCGCTCGCGTTGGCCGCAAGATGTATAAGCGTCTGGCGAAACCGGTTAGCGTCCAAGTGCACCGGAAGAGGCTCGTCGCCGAGATGGAGCTTTAGGTCAGCTGTTTTTGGGAGCATCGCGAGAAGATAATCCTTTTGCTCTTCTATCAGCTTGCGCACGTCGAAGTAACTCTCTTCACCCGAGGACATTGTAATTAACGCCCGGATCTTTTGAGTGATCTTCTGGGCTCGAGACGCGCTGTCCCGGATATGCGTCATAGCCTCTGTCATAGTTTCGGCGTCCGATCCGGGAATCGCGTACAACTCGCTGAGCGAGTAGATGCCGGCGATCATATTGTTGAAGTCGTGCAAGAATCGTCGACTCGCGATAGACGAGACTTCCTTCCAAGACCTTTTGGCCAGTGTATCCATCGTCTGGAGTCGGAATGATTCGTCTAATAGGCGACCAAGTATTCCTACCACATTGCCCTGACGATCAACTACAGGTGATAGGAAGTCCTTTACATGGAAAGCGGCTTCGCCTCGATCGTTAAGGATTCCATATTCGATCGTCTTGGATTCGTTAGAATGGATAATCGACTCAATGGTAGACTGGTAGCGATAGCGGTCCTTGGTTTGAATAGCATCGATCCAGCAGCCACAAGAGTTTAAGGCGGGATGAAGATCGGATGAATCCACATTGCAATCGGCGAGATATCGAAGATCCAGAGAGTTTGAATCGATAAGATAGATGACTCCCGGGCCACCTTCGATAATCGTGTCCAGTCCTTCGATCCCGTTCGAATCGCTTCTCAAATTGGCGATAGCCATTCCGATGGAATGGAAGCCTGTTTCAGTTTCTGAGGACGTTGTATTCAACGGGTTCCTTAATAGGCTATGGATTCAAGGTTGCGAGTTGATTCTAGCGTTAAGCGGGTGCATCTCGCGCTACGCTAATGGTTTCACGCGATTTTGACGGATGCCAGGAAGGATCTGCAGGACCCCCCGACCAAGGATCCTTTTAGTCGCCAGATTTCGGCGATCGATAGATTCCGCGTCCCAGATTGGTTCGGGTCCAATCGTTGATGAGCTTTTGGAGGAACGAGTAGTCGCGTTCCGCTAGCCCTAGCTTGGTTAGCATGTCTTCTCGGCCCTTCCAATTTGCTGAAACTGAAGATCTCGAATTCGTATGATTCGGGGATTGGGCAAGATCAGCGTCCGCATGGGGTGGCTTTCTGGATGATCGAAAATTGGAGAGACTTTCGCCTGATGGCGAGGAAGCTTCAATGCCACGGGCTGGGGATACTTTTTAGCGGAATCTACGAATAGTCATCGTAAGAACTAAACGTCATTAGATACTGATAATAAGTTTGATAAAATAAACAATAAGCAGTTTGCCGGTGGGGCTCATGGTCGGGTGAATTCGTGGATTCAGAGTATCGACTGTTAGGATTCTGGGAGCAGATTCGCTTATTCACTAAATCGAGGGCAGAGTAGTACCGTTAGACAATATTCTTGATCATATCAAAATATCATGATGCGTTGATATGTTATGCGGGGGACCGAATTGGAAAAGCGATTTACAGAGAAAGGACAGCGTCTTGTTGAGCTCTTCAGTAGGCGGATAGTGTATCTCGACGGGGCCATGGGGACCATGATCCAGCGACATAAGCTGGAGGAATCCGATTTTCGGGATAGCTCGCTCGAGTCCGCGGCTAAAGACTTGAAGGGCAACAACGATTTGCTCAGCATCACAAGGCCCGAGATTATCGAAGAGATTCACCGCCAATTTTTCTTGGCGGGTTCGGATATAGTCGAGACCAACACGTTTAGCGCGACCACGATTGCCCAAGCGGATTACGGTCTTGAGGATCGAGTGAGGGACATTAATCTGGAATCGGCTAGATTGGCTCGGCGAGTGGCGGACTCGATCGAGGCGGAATTCGATAGGCCGGCTTTTGTAGCAGGGGCTTTGGGACCGACGAATCGAACGGCATCAATTTCTCCAGACGTAAACAGGCCCGAGTTCAGGGGAGTGACTTACGAAGAGCTCAGGCAGGCCTACTTCGAGCAAGTTGAGGCGCTGTTTGAGGGTGGCGTCGACTTGCTGATTCCGGAAACGACGTTCGATACGCTCAACTTGAAGGCGGCTTTGCATGCGATTGAGGACTTCTTCGACGATCGAGATGAACGTTTGCCCGTGATAATATCCGCCACGATTACCGATCAATCAGGAAGGACGCTCTCGGGTCAAACTGTAGAGGCATTCTGGAACTCTGTAAGGCACGCGAAACCATTGTGCGTAGGATTGAATTGCGCCTTGGGAGCGGATTTGATGCGACCCTTTTTGGAACAGCTATCGAGCGTGGCGGATTGCTATACTCATGTGTATCCAAATGCTGGATTGCCTAATCCATTGAGTGAGACGGGATACGACGAAACTCCGGAGATAACGGGCGGCTCCATCGGAAATTTCGCCGAAGATGGGCTCGTGAATCTCGTAGGTGGCTGTTGTGGCACTACACCTGAGCATATATCTTCAGTGATCAAGGAGTGCGGGAGATTCGAGCCGAGAGAGATCCCTTCTGTGAAGCAAGGCCAGAGATTAAGCGGCTTGGAGCCGTTGAACATCGTTCAAGGCGAGTCACCATTCATCATGGTGGGCGAGAGAGCCAACGTTACGGGGTCGCCTCGATTCAAGAAGCTCATTAAGAAGGATGATTTCAATGCGGCATTGGCCATAGCCCAATCCCAGGTGGACAAAGGCGCCCAGGTCATAGATGTGAATTTCGACGAAGGGATGCTCGACGGCGAGAGCTGCATGAGGCATTTTCTTAACTTGATTGCTTCCGAGCCGGACATTTCTCGAGTGCCGATTATGATAGATAGCTCAAAGTGGAGCGTACTAGAATCGGGACTACAATGTGCTCAAGGGAAGTGCATCGTCAACTCTATTAGCCTTAAGGGAGGGGAAGAGGAATTCAAGAGCCAAGCCAGGCTAGTCAAGCGCTATGGTGCGGCCGTGATTGTTATGGCCTTCGATGAGAAGGGTCAGGCGGATACGAAAGAGGGAAAGATTTCCATCGCCGAACGTTCTTATCGGATTCTGGTGGACGATGTCGGGTTCGATCCTAGCGATATTGTATTCGATCTAAACATACTAACAGTGGCGACAGGAATGGAGGAGCATAACAACTATGCGGTCAACTTCATAGAAGCGGTTAGGGAGGTGAAGACACGTTGCCCGGGGGCCCTGACAAGCGGGGGCCTGTCGAACGTCTCTTTTTCGTTTAGAGGCAACAATCCAGTTCGAGAGGCTATGCATGCTGTTTTCCTGCATCATGCGATCGAGGCAGGAATGGACATGGCCATCGTTAATCCTGGATTGCTGATGGAATACGAAGATATCGACCCTAAACTGAAAACGCTGGTTGAAGATGTCGTGCTGAACAGGAATCCAGAAGCGACTGAAAAGCTCATTGAATTCGCGGAGAAAATAAAGTCGGGTGAAGCGAGTCTAGGCGCCGGAACACCCGACGAACGTATCCAGAAAGCTATGGATAGGGGAATGGATACGCTAAAGGAGCTATTCAAGCGGGCCACAGAACAACAGAATCCTGAGATAATCGAGTCGTTCCTAGCTGGAGGAATTGGAGCCTCCCGTAGCGACTCCAGCAAGGGGAAGAGTAAGGAAACTGAGAAGAACTGGAGGGATGGATCTTTAGAAGAACGTCTAGGCCATGCGTTAGTAAAGGGGATTACGACCCATGTTGAAGCCGATACAGAAGAAGCGCGCGTCAAGTACGATCGTCCTTTGGATATTATAGAAGGTCCGCTCATGGATGGGATGAAGGTGGTAGGAGACCTATTTGGAGCGGGGAAAATGTTTCTGCCCCAGGTTGTTAAAAGCGCTCGGGTCATGAAGAAAGCCGTCGCTTACCTGACGCCTTTCATGGAAGCGGAGAAGAACAGCTCCGAGTCGTCGTCCGCGGGCAAGTTCTTAATCGCGACGGTAAAAGGGGATGTCCATGATATCGGCAAGAACATTGTGGGCGTTGTTCTCGCTTGCAATAACTTCGAAGTGAAAGATCTCGGGGTGATGGTTTCCTGCAAAAAGATTCTCGAGGAAGCGAAGGAATGGGGGGCGGACATTATCGGTTTATCGGGACTGATTACGCCGTCGCTGGATGAGATGATCCATGTAGCCAAGACGATGCAGGAGCAAGGTTTCAAGCAACCGCTGCTTATCGGTGGAGCGACCACCAGCAATGCCCACACGGCTATAAAGATTTCTCCGAACTATGACCAGCCGACGGTTCGGGTAGGCGATGCATCGCTAGTAACGGGGGTGTGTTCTAGCCTGCTTAACCCGAAGAAGCGTAAAGCTTTTGTCGAAGAACTGGAGAAAGAGAACGAAGCGCAGAGACGAAGATTCGAGGCTCGTCAGAACAAAACCGATTTTCTCAACATAGGAGAAGCAAGGGAACGCCGATTTCCTTTTGATTGGGATACCGCCAAGATCATTCGTCCCAACTCCTTGGGAGTCACGGTTGAAGACGAGGTGTCTTTGGATGAGCTCGTGGAATATTTCGATTGGTCCCCGTTTTTCTGGACTTGGGAACTGAAAGGCAAGCATCCGCAAATATTCGATCATGAAACCTATGGTTCCCAAGCGAGGGA
>CAZFUD010000033.1:0-27696 GCA_964521705.1 uncultured Opitutaceae bacterium
TCACAGCCAGCAAGCTTCCAAGCTACGAGCTCGGAGGCGAGGTGGAGGCCGACGAGAGCTACTTCGGAGGCAGGCGCAAGGGCAGGCGAGGTCGAGGCGCTGCCGGCAAGGTGGCGGTTTTCGGGCTGCCTAAGAGGGGCGGAAAGGTCTTCACGGCCGTCATACCCGATGCCAGCACCGCGACCATCCTGCCGATCATAGAGGGGAAAGTGAAGCCCGACAGTATCGTCTATAACGATACGTTCAAGGCCTACAATGCTCTCGACGTTAGCGACTTCCGCCACATGCGAATCAACCACTCCGAGCTCTTCGCCGACAAGGGAAACCACATTAATGGCATTGAAAACTTCTGGAATCAGGCCAAGCGTCATCTGCGTCGATTCAATGGCATCAAAAAGGAAAGCTTCTACTGGTTCCTCAAGGAGTGCGAATGGCGCTTCAACGGAGGCAACCATCAACAGCTGCTCAGGCAGCTTAAATACTGGTATAAGCACACTCATCATTAACCGTTAGATAGGACAGCCCCTTATTTTTTCTCCGCCATCTTGGCGATGAGGCGATCATTGAATTCCTTAGCGGAATCGTGCCCGAGTCTTTTCAAGGCTTGTACCATGGAAGCGACTTCCACGATTCGGGCGATATCCCTGCCGGGACGGACGAAGATTTCAATATGGGGAACGTCGATTCCGAGAATGGTGAAGTAGTCTTGGTCTAATCCTGTCCGATCCTCATTTGCGTCGGGCGTCAGCTCCAAAAGCGAAACCACAAGATCAATACGTTTCTCCGGGCGAATACTGCGCACGCCGAACATTTCGCCCACATTGATAATCCCGATGCCGCGGCACTCCATGTGTCCTTGATTTAGCTCCATGCTGGATGCAATCAATTCGCGTTCATCCAATAATCGGATACGAGTGATATCGTCGGCAACGATACTGTGGCCCCTTTCAATCAGAGCCAAGGCGCATTCGCTTTTGCCTGTACCGCTGCTTCCTCGGATAAGCGTACCCATTCCTTTGATATCCATCATCGTCCCGTGCTCTGTTGTCGAAGGGGCGAAAGCAGCGTCTAGAGCCAAGGTAGCTGCGTTGATGAAGTTCATGGTGATCATCGAGGTCCGCAAGATTGGCAGTCCGCGCGTTTCGGCGATCTCCGTCATTACTGGCAGGGGCAGATAGTTGCGAGCGATCACCAGACAGGGGATCGTGTGTTCGATGAGTTTCGAAAGGCGTTTCCGTTGTGTTTCCTCATCCAGACTACGTAAATAGGTCATTTCCGATGCGCCGAGAACTTGGAGCCGCTTGTTGGCGAAGTAACGATAGAATCCGGTCAAAGCCAGAGAGGGTCGGTTGACGCTGCCCTCGCGAATGGAGCGGCGGAGACCGCGTTTCCCGGCCACCAGCTCTAATTTAAGGTGATCGGCATATTCCTTTAGGAAGTCTCGAACGGAAAGGCTGTCGATTTTTTTGACCGGCTTGGAATTGGGCATCGAAGAGAGGGACTGTTAAACGGTATTGCTGTGTAGCTAGCGTCTTAAACCGATTCTACATATTGAAATTCTCGCCGAGGTAGAACTTGCGGCTTTGGGGATCATTGAGTAGGAAGTCGCGGTCGCCGCTGGTTAGGACTTTGCCCTCGTGAATAAGGTAGGCCCGATCGACGATCGCCAGCGTGTCTCGGACGTTGTGGTCCGTGATGAGAATCCCGATACCACGCTCTTTGAGCTCCAGCACGATCTTCTGTACCTCCGCGACATTGATGGGGTCGACTCCGGCGAAGGGCTCGTCCATCAAGAGGAATTCTGGTTGTGTCACCAGACAGCGGGCAATTTCCAGTCGGCGACGTTCCCCACCGCTCAAGGTGTAGGCTTTCTGCTTGGCCAGGGAAAGCAGTCCGAGATCGGAAAGCTGGCTTTCGATCAATCCTTTGCGTTGACGGCGATTCAGCGGCAGAGTTTCCGCTACCGCCTGCACATTTTGCCAAACCGATAGCTTGCGAAAAACGCTGGGCTCTTGCGGCAGGTAGCCGATTCCCAGACGAGCCCGTCGGTGGACTTTCAGGTGGGTAATGGTTTTCCGGTTGAGTAGAACGAAGCCGCGGGTCGCTTCGACCAAGCCGGCGATCATGTAGAAGGTCGTGGTCTTGCCCGCCCCGTTCGGGCCAAGGAGTCCAACGACTTCACCCGTGTTGATATCCAGGCTAGCTCCGTTGACGACCGTGTTATTACCATAGGTTTTTACCAGGCCGCGGGCCTCAATTATGTGCGGCTCCTTTTTCTTTTCCTCGGCGTGTTGAGTTTCCGCTTCCTCGGCTTCTTTAACGGGGGTCTCACTCATTGCTTTGCCCGGTTGCCTCTGGATCTTCCTCGTTGCTCTCACTCTCGGGATCAGGGGATTCTCCCTCACTATCGTCGGCATCTCCTGCTGGCTCCTCTTCTGGAGGCGCGATTGAATCTTCGTTTTCCTCGAAACCGAAGTCTTCGATAGGACGGCCCGTAACGCGGATCTTATTATTGGTGTCCCCGATCAGCTCCACTCGCCCGTTGCCGCGGAGGATGCGCATCTGGGCGCCCGTTCCGTCGATCGTAATGTCGTTCTGGTAGACAATAGGGTCTTCATCTAGGAGTATGTAATCGTCGTTTGGATAAACTTCGGCCCTACCAGAAGTCGCCATTCGCTCTTCCTGTACGATCTTCACGTTCCCAGTGGCGATAATCCTCCGGATGGAACTGAGGTCGCCGAGCGTATCGTTGCCCTCCTTGTCCTTCACGTCCGTGAACACTTCGATCTGGTTGCAGGTAATTTCCAGGTTCGTGGCGGTCAGTTTAACGCTGCCACGGCCAATGAGGTAGCCTTTTTCCTCGGTGATTTCCGCTTCAAGCGTTTCCGCTTCGATTTCCGTCTGCACCAGAGGCTTGCCAGTCGAGGAAAGGTTGGGATCCACTTCGCCCAAAACAGCGTCCTGGCCACTAACTAGAGCAGGCCAGAAAAACATTAGGCAGGATATGAGTAGGGGGCGATTCATTTAATGACGTTTCCGATCTCGTCGAAGATGACGATTTTCACTTTTTTGTTGATGATTAGCTGGTTATTGCGCTCCTGCCAAATCCAATCCTCTCCGGTAAGGCGGAAGGTGTCGTTCTCCAGGGAGATCGCTCCGGGACCGGAAGCCGTGCTTTTGCGGTTCTTGTCGAAGCGGAACATCGCCTCGGGGCTCTCCATGGTTCCGGTGACGATATCGCGCTCGTCGCCTGAATACTGGTTCAGCACCATCCCGAGAATGCGGACTTCGCTGGAGTTGATGTAAATGCCTTGGTCGCCCCGCAAGTAGCCCGTTCGGTAGCCGGCATCGTTGAATAGCGGCAACTTGAAATTGGTGATCGGGGCGTTCGGTGTTTGGGCGAACAGCAATGTCCCGCCGAGCAGCAGGAATGCTAGGATCGGGCGTCTATTCTTGAGAAGAGGGGATTTCATCGAAAGTTCCTAATTTTCTTACCCTATTTTGAACGCGCGGCGAGGATATGGTTGCATACTTCTCGTACGGCTCCGTTTCCGCCGGGGCGGTTAGTGATAAAATCGGCTGCCTGAATCGCTTCCATTTGGGCTTCGGGAACAGTGACTCCGATCCCGGCCTGGCGAATAGCTTCAGCATCGATGTAATCGTCTCCCATGTAGACGCAACGCTTGGCTTCCATGCCCAATTGTTCAAGCAGTCCATTCAAGGCTTTCGCTTTGTCCTTTTCACCCTGAACGACGTGGTCGATTTTCAACTCCTCGGCTCGACGGCTGGTGGCATCGGATCCGCGTCCGGAAATCCATACCAGTTTGACTCCCTCTTCGCGTAGCCTGACAAGTCCAAGTCCATCGATAATCGAAAACCGTTTGGCTTCGGTTCCATCCGAGGAAAGGTAGATGCAACCGTCAGTGAGAATGCCGTCGACATCCATAGCGAAAAGTTCGACAGCGCCCCAGTCCAGAAGGTCTCGTTTCAGTTCCGGCATGAGGTCAATCGGGCTCGATCCAGTCGATCAATGTATTCAAAATTTTATTCGTATCCGGCCTGAAGTCGGCCTCCAATTCTGGAGCGAAGGGTATGGGCATGTCCTGCGAGGCTATCCGAAGCGGAGGAGCTTCCAGATCGAAGAACTGTTTTTCGGTTATTTGGGAAACGAGCTCGGCTCCGAAACCAGCGTTGCGACGGCTTTCATGAACGACAACGAGCCTCCCAGTTTTGGATACGGAATCACGGATGCGGTCAAGATTCAGGGGAGCGAGCGCTCGGAGATCGAAGAGGTCGCACTCGAGTTCGTATTCTTCCTTCAAGTAGTCCAAAGCTTCGCTGGTCCAAAGCGTCATTTCTCCATAGGTCACGACGGTGGCGAAATCCCCTTTACGCCTCAGGGCGGGTTGCCAAACCTTTTCGTAGTCCGGATTGAATTTAACCGGAGCCTTCAGCAGGCGGTAGAGTTTTTTGTGCTCGAAAATCAGGACTGGGTTGTCGTCCTCGTAGGCCGCCAGCATAGCGTCGTAAGCATCTTGCGGCGTGCTTGGATAGATGAGTTTCAGACCGGGAAGATGCAGATAAAGAGCTTCTAGATCCTGGGAATGGAAAGAGCCGAAGGTTAGCCCACCCCCGCATGGGAAGCGTAAGACGATGGGGACTTTGGCTCCGGAACGAAAGTGGTAGGTGCCCGCGTTCAGGGTAATCTGAGTCGTGGCATCGACGGCGAAATCGGCGAACTGGAATTCCACTATGGGGCGATGTCCAGTAATGGCCAACCCAGTTGCATAACCGACCATGGCGGACTCGCATATCGGCATGTTGACAACCCTTTCTCGACCGAAATCCCGGTGAAGGTGCTCAGTCACTTTAAAAGGGCCTCCGTAGTCGGCGATATCCTGGCCCATGACCAGCGACTCAGGCGAATCTTCCAAGATCTTTCGATGGGCTCGATCAAGGGCTTGGGCATAGGTGAGGGTGGGGGCCTCGACTTCGGACTCCTCCTTCCAGTCGATGGAAATGCTCGATTGGGCGTAGACGTCGTCGATTAATCCTTGCGGCTGGCAAGGGGGAATCTCGATCGAACTCGCCAATGTCGTATCCACGAATTCCTTGAGAATCGCATCCTCGTCATCCAGTCGCAATCCGAAGTCTTTCTCCTCGAGGCGTTTTCTGAAATTCGGCAGGCAATCTTCTTGTATCCACTTTTCTACTGTCTCTGGATCAATGTAATCGCAGGTATCATAGCCCGCATGGCCGCGGAGGCGCAGTGAATGCGTTTCGATTAGCATGGGGCGGCTGGTCTTTCGCGTCTCTTCGATGGCTTCCCAGAAGATGGGCAAGTTTTCCTCCAGATCAGCTACATCCAGGGAGATGCCTTTCATTCCATAGCCCGCAGCCCGGTCCACAAGGTTCCCCGCATACTGTTCCTTGAGAGGAGTGGAGTAGGCGTACTGGTTGTTCTCGATAACGAAAATGACGGGTAGATTCAGCACGGCTGCCAGATTTAGGCTTTCGTGGATTTCTCCCGTGCTCGATCCGCCATCGCCAAAAAATGTGACTCCGACAGCGTCCAGTCCCTTGCGCCGCTGTGAGTCCGTTCCACCCATCACGTTTGAGCACATTTTCCCTAAGTGGCTGATCATGGGGAAGCTCCGATTCAGCGGATCCCCATGGTGGGCATTGCCTTCCCGCCCTTTTGTGGGGCTGCCCGAATTGCCTAAATATTGGCAAAGATGATCGCCGAGATGATCGCTCCAAACGAGATGCCCCGGCAGCCCCCGATGAGTCCAGGAAACACAATCGATCGATTTGTCCAGCATCAGGGCGATGGGCGCTACGATGCCTTCATTCCCATCCGAGCAGGTGACGGTTCCTTTCATCTTTCCTTGACGGAAAAGCTCGAGAATGCGCATATCGACGAAGCGGCTGTAAGCCATCCACCGATACACCAGCAGCAGATCCTCGTCATCTGCTTGTCCATTCTTCAGGCGAAGATCTCGCTCGGAGAGGATGTCGGGAGTGACTGGGAAAATCTCCTTATTTTCGATTACGGAGCTCATTTTGGATCTGGGAAGCTAAGGCTCGTTTCGTTCGATTTCAACCCGGGATGCGTCCTCGGGTAAAGAGTCCAGAAAGGCATCTCGCGATTCGGGAAAGGATATCGATTCGCTGGGCGACCAATTCCAGGTTTTGCCCAGGACGACAATTTTCTTGGGCTTTTCGGATTCGGGGAGTCGCATCTTGGACTCAATTTTAGTGATGACCTGAGCGGCCATACCTTCAGGCGGTGACAGTTGAAAGAGGCAAAATAGGGTATCGGTTGTTTCCCAAGCTTCGAGAGGCTCTGCCCTCCAACCAGCCGAAGGGGTATCTATCTTTAGCGTAATGACATCTTTTGCTATAGGTTCTGAATTGAGACAACCGGTGAGGAAGGTGAACAGCGAAGCGAGAGCCAGGACCTGTTTCAAAAGTGAGTTGTGGCAACTCGTGGGAGCGGCTTTACGCCGCGATTTTTTTGCCAAGAGGGATCGCGGTGTAAAACCGCTCCGACAAACTTGCGAATCATCGAGCCGACAAACCCTCTGCGCGCGCCACATCAGATCTTTAAACATCGATCTCCTTGATGGGACTTAGAGCTACTTCGATGTCGTCCATCAGCTCGTCGTCGAGGCTATTGAGAAATTCCAGGGCTCCGAGATTGTTTTCGAGTTGCTCCAGTCGGGAAGCCCCGAGGATGACGCTGTTTACGTTCGGATTCTTCAAGCACCAAGCGATCGCCAGCTGGGGAAGATTGGCTCCGACCTTCTGAGCCAGGCTCTCGAGGGTGTCCAGAACGGGTATGAAGCCATGTTCTTTGAGGCGCTCCCAACGTTCACGCAGAAAGTCCAGCCTCTCGATGGATAGCCGGCTATCACCAGGAATTTCTTCCCGGTATTTGCCGGTCAGTATGCCCGAGGCTAGGGGTGAAAAGATGGTCGTTCCCAATCCGATCGAGTCGTACAAGGGAGCATATTCGGTTTCCACCCGCTGGCGTTTCACCATATTATAGTGAGGCTGCTCCATGGTGGGCGGAGTGAGATGGCATTGGCGGGCGATGCTGTGGGCCTCCATAATCGAAGCCGCGCTCCATTCCGAGGTTCCCCAGTAAAGGATCTTCCCTTGTTGAACCAAGGTATCCATGGCCCGAACGGTTTCTTCGATAGGCGTTTCCGGATCAGGTCGGTGACAATAATAGAGATCAAGATAGTCGACCCGTAATCGTATAAGAGCCGCGTGGCAGGCTTCAACGACATGCTTTTTGCTCAAGCCAGTCTGATTGGGAAGGTCGCCGCCCCAAAAAACCTTACTGGAAACCAGATAAGTGTCCCGAGCCCAGCCGAACTTGGAAAGAATACTGCCCATGACCTCCTCAGACTGGCCGTTGGCATAGACTTCGGCGTTGTCGAAAAAATTAACGCCCGCGTCATAGGCAGTCTTCAAACAGGACTCGGCCACCGCGTTATTGGCCTGCTCGCCAAAGGTAATCCAGGAGCCGAATGACAAGGCGCTCACCTTAAGCCCGGATTTCCCTAGTCGCCGATAGATCATTTGTTGAATTAAGAGTTATGAATTAGGAAATATGAAGGTTCTGCGCAGGGTCTTCCGATTTCGAAAGCGATTCTTACTTCTTCCTTCCTAATTCCTCCTTTAATCACGGGTATCGTTTGGCGTCGATTTTCTCGATGCGGGGAATGTGGCGTCCGCCTTCGAACTTGGTTGCCAGCCAGGCATCCACGATGGCCAAGGCATCTTCCTTAGTCACGGTCCGCTCGCCTAAAGATAGGACATTCCCGTCGTTGTGAGAGCGGTTCCAGATTGCTAGCTGCTCGTTCCAGCAAACGCCGCAGCGAATTCCGGGCACGCGGTTGGCAGTGATGGCCTCGCCATTTCCCGAGCCGCCAAGCACGATGCCGCGATCGTATTCGCCTGCCGCTACAGCTTCGGCAACGGGACGAATGAAGTCGGGATAGTCGCAGGATTCCGTTGAGGCCGTGCCATAGTCCTTCACCCCGTGGCCCTTCGCTGTGAGATGTTCGATAATGGCCTGCTTGTAAGTGTAGCCGGCGTGATCGGAGCCAATGGCGACAGAGAGTTTGCTCATGGGCGTGATTTAGGTGGTGGCGGAAAGGGATTCAACGCAAATATCCAGCTAGCTGGAAGCGCAGTTCGAGAGCTTTATCGCCGATCAGTTGGGCCGAGGCCTTTGAGAGTCTAGTTGGAATCCCCTTGGCCCGCCAGAATTCTAGATGGCGTCGTCTTCATGGAGGAGCGATCAGCCGGCATCGCATAGGTCTTGCTCCCGATGCGAATGGAGAGGGCCTCGGTATCGCTGTAGGTAACGCGAATGCTTCCCACGGCGCTGAGCTCTTTCTCCTGACCGCGAGGGAGTACGGCGAAGAAAAGTGGCAGGTCACCGTCGACTTGCTTCACCTCGACCCGGACGTCGTCATTGGCAATCAGCGTGAATGGAGTGGCGTCACGAGCCACTTGAGCCGGTGCCGGTGTTTCCGCCAAATTGTCGTCCGTCGTCGGTTCATCCGATCCCATGAAAGCGAGGAATCCCCAAATGATGGCGATGACGAGCAGAAGGGCTAGTCCGCCAGCGATGCCGATCTTGATGGCTACGTCCTTCTCTAGATTGAGACGCTCCCAGATCAGGATCCCTTCTTTCGGCTCGGCGGCTTTCTCTAGCTCGTCATCATCGATGGTCCCAGGGTCGGTCGCGTCTTCGGCGTGAAGCGGCTTTTGCTGGAGTTCAAGGCGGCCCAGAAGTTCGCGATTGTCGCGGCGAGCTGGTTTCGATTCGCCCAGCAGGTGGGCATTGTAATCGGTGAGAATCTTGTCGGCGTTTATCTTCAGGTAGTTGGCGTAGGAACGAAGGAATCCTCGGATGTAGATATCGGGCAAATTGATATCGAAGGAGTTACTCTCGAAATTGTTGAGATACTCGCCCCGAATCTTGGTCGCCTCCGAGGCCTCCCTCACCGTGATGCCTCGTCGCTTCCTGGCTTCCTCTAGCTGATCGCCTATACTCTGCATGATATTTAGGGTTACTGACTATCCAGCTAAAAAACAAGCGATTAAGATTCCAGTTTTCAACGAAACTCTTTGCTCCCGCTGTTTTTGGCAACTGTTTGAAATTCGGGGGCTGGCAGATGGGAGCAGAGGAATTAACCGCCCGCCCGCTCTCGCGGGCTCGAGATCGCGGAGGAGTAGGGAGGGATATGAAGGGTAGTTAGGGTTTGGGTACGGTCTGTAGGTTCGGCGCTTGCGCCGTACCGCGTAGAATCCGTCATCCATTCATAAAGTAGCACAGGCAGGATGCCTGTGCTACTTCGTCGAACACCGAATCCTGGTAGGGCTATTTATCCCTAACCAGCCGCGACGACATGATGCTTCAGAATTCACGGCTGACTAGCGATAGTCAGCCCTACCTGGAACTTACCTAGACCATTGCGTTCTTAGCCCCTACCTCGCCGGCTTTAAAAAACCCAAGCTAACCAGAAAATCGTCCATTTTCTGGACGCAATCTTCGTAGTATTCTTTTCCATTTCCAGCAGGGCGGCCACGGTTGAAAAAACCGTGCTGCCCAGTCGGGTAAATGTGGAGATCGCAACGGCCGCCGGCGTCTTGGATAGCTTTTTGGAAAGCAACCCCGGTACCGACGGGAATAAGGTTATCGTTGTCGCCCAAAAGGAACATCGTCGGAGGCGGGGATGAGATATTGTGAAATGGCGAGAAATCTTCCCAGAATTCTATGACTCGATCATGGCCGTATCCATTAGCGCTGTTGTCGATGACGGGATTGAAGAGCAGCAAAGCATTGGCTCGAGTAGAGATTTTCCTGTCTTCGCCTACCGTATTGAAGCCCTCGCAAAAAGTAGTAGCTGCTGCCAAGTGCCCGCCAGCTGAGCCGCCGCCAACAGCCAAGCGATGGGGATCGATTCCCAGTTCCTCCGCGTTTTGCCGAACATAGCGCACGGCGCTTTTGGCATCCATTAAGCAAACATTGGGTGGGACCTCGTGCGAGGTGCGCGTCCTGTACTGGGCGCAGATGGTGACCATGCCTCGTTGAGCCAGATGGGTAGCTTGGGGCTCGAAGTGGCTGATCTCGCCTCCATTCCATCCACCCCCAAAGAAGAAAAGGGCGCAAGGTAAGGCCGTCCCGTCTTTCTGTCCCGATGGACCGTAGCGTTTAAGGATCAGGGCCTCGTTTCCGCCGACTTCCTTGTAGGCGATAATCTGCGTGTCGATGGGAGCGGCGAGCAGAGTGGTCTTAACAGCTATAGTGATGCTCACTAGTAATAGAGGTAGAATGATTCGCATATCGGGTCATGTAGGCGCAAAAAAAGCCCGCAGTCGACTGCGGGCTTTGGAGAAATTTATTGTGCTCCTCTTGTCGCTTACTTGCGGCGTTTTAGGAAGGCAAGAAAGCCGAGGCCTAGGCCGATAAGAGCAAGAGTGCTGCCGGTGTCAGGGACGGAGGTACTGCCTTTGTTGTACAAGGTGTACCAAGAAAGACCTTGTTAGAGTTGATTGACTGCATTGAAGCTGGTTTCCCCTCCAGTGTAAAAGATCTGGTAGCCTGTAGGTCCACCCCAATGGAGTGCTACATACTGATGACCCATGAGGGCTATGGTTAAATTGGTTACACCATCGCCAAAAGTGTAAGGCTAACTTTACAGTTTTACGTCAATTACGCACGAATTCCTATGGTTTTTTGGATAAAACCGAGGGTTCGCCCTAATTGAACCACAACTAGTTCTGTTAACCTCAAAGGACGCTAAGAACGGGAAGGTATCATAGGCATGCTGCCGTGTAACTCTAGCTGCTGAGTACAGGCATGCTGTCTGTGCTACTCTTCAGTGCTCGTGCTTCTCGTGATGCTGCCGGAGCAAATCCTTACCGTAGTCATTGCCATTTGGGGTACGGACGACAACGTGGACGTGCTGGTGAATGGGGCGGCGGTCAGGGTAGTATTGTCGCATGCCAACGGGGGCTTGGTGATCGAATTCGATTAGAATGACGGGGCTGTGGATGCGGTAGTAGAAAACGGCATCGTCGCTGGTATCTCCTATCCAGGCGAAATGGGTGCGATCGAGGTGGGCTCTCACTTCCTCCATGCGGACACGGGCATGGGCCTCTTTCAGGTTACTGACGTAGAGGCCTATCAAATCGATGAGCTGACTCCGCTGCCTGGCATTCAGCTCAGATCCGGGAATGCCGGCGTAGTCGAGGACGACATTGTCCTTAAAGGCTTCGGTTAGATTGTTGTTTCGGGTCTTGTCCGATTGAATGATGGCCTTCGATTGCTGTTGGGCGGTCAGCGATTGAACGAATTCGAGCCCTTTTCCCTGCTCAACTTGGAGGATCTCGGTGCCTTTGAACTTCCCAGATTCGGCGATAACCGGTTCGGAACCGACGAATACCGGCGACATATCCACCTGGTCGCCCAAGACAAAATAGTTGATAATGAGGTGATGGCCATCGATCTGCCAGCCCCAGGGCTCGGTCGCCGAGGGTTCGCCCATTACCGTAATCCAGTAGAGCCATTCATTGTATTGCTCGAAGTCATCGTTATTCAGCTCTCCCAAGGTGCGATTGAGATTCATGATATCCCGCGACAATTTGAGTCCCTTGGCGCTGAGCGAGGCCTTCATGAGACCGAAGGCAGCCTCGCGTTGAGCGGAATCCATCTCGTCGAAGCCCACCCCTTGGCGAACGTAGAAGTGCTGATTCATCCACTTGCGCCACTCGGGATCATCGACCGGAAAGGTGGTTCGTTCCCGCTGCTCGGGAGAAAGAGCATCCAGAAAAGCGATAGCTGCTTGGCGAACGGGTTCCGTGGATACGCCTGTAGAGCGAATCTCGTAAAGGCCTTCCTCGACTTCGCCATTGGTCGTGATCCCTTTGAAGGGCTCGGCCAGGCCGCGGCTTTCTGCCTGTCGAGAGCGGTCGGACCAGCTTCCGCGGTTTTGGGCATTGAGGACCCATGCGAGGGTGGCGATAGCGATTAACGAGAGGTAGATTAAATAGCGGGGCCTGATCATGGGGGAAGGCTAGTTCTTAGCCGCCATTGAGCAAGCGGCGAAATGAGAACAAAGACCGGGCTGACGTATATTTAATCAAGGAGCGGCTTTACGCCGCGATAATTACCTACGAATCGCGGGATAAACCCGCTCCTACAATGATTGGGTTTCCAGCGAGCTTGATGAGATCATGTTGCTCCGGCTCTCCGGAGTATCCTGTAGCGAAGCGTGTCCTGTAAAAACACCTCAACCTATTCCCCTCTCGCTAGCGAGTTCTCTATGTTCTCGAGGTAGTCTGCTCGCATGGCCGAAAGTCTCTCGACCACTTCCGGGTACTTGGTTGCCAGGTTGGTCATTTCGGTGGGATCCATGGTGAGATTGGCCAAGAAGAGCTGATCCGATTCGGTGATTGGGGCCTTGTTGGAATTGTCTTCAGGATTGCCGAGCAATTTCCAGTCGCCGTCGCGCACCACCCATTCTGGATTCTTGCCTCCGCCAAGGTGCCAATAGAAGGTGTCGTGCGGGGAGGGAGCGGATTCGGAAAGGATCACCTCTATGATCGACTTCCCGTCCAGATGACGATCTGGCAGCTCGATCCCGCAAAGGTCCGCGATGGTGGGCAACCAGTCGACACCGGTAGCGAATTGCTCGCGAACTTCATTCTCTGGAATGACGCCTGGCAGCGACACGATGGAGGGCACACGAATGCCGCCTTCGAAAAGGCAACCTTTGGCTCCTCGGTAGATACCCGCTGACCCGCCGCCATGGAAAGTCCGCTCTTCAGTGGAGTACCCATGGTCAGACTGAAAAATGACCAGCGTTTTTTCGGTCAAGCCCATGGCGTCGAGATGATTGAGCATTTGGCCGATGCGCTCATCCAGAGTAGAGACGAAAGCGTTGTATTTGCTGCGTGGTGACGGCAGATCCTTGTAGTATTCGCGCCACTTGGCATCGCCTTGAAGCGGATAATGGGGCGAGTTGAGGGCCCAGTAGATGAAGAAGGGCTTCTCCTTGTTGCGGGTGATGAAATCGTTCATTTCCCGAACCATGCTGTCTTGGAAAAAGAAGCCGTCTTCGAAGATATGTTCACCGTTTCGCCAAAGGTCGTGCCGGTTGGGGCCCTTCCAAAAGAAGAAGTGGGAATAGTTATCGATGCAGCCTCCCATGTGTCCCCAGGAGTAGTCGAAGCCTTGGTTGTTAGGCATGGTTTCAGGCGTGTATCCAAGATGCCACTTCCCTATGTGGCCGGTAGTATAGCCCGCAGTTCGCATCATCTCGGCTATTGTCACCTCGCTCGAGGACATCCCCGGAACGCCCTCCTCGGAGCTGACATTGCCCGGCACGCCGGCTCGAGCCGGGAAGCGGCCAGTCAGCAAGCCTGCTCGACTGGCGGAACAAATAGCGGAGGGAGCATACATCTGCCGGAAACGTACGCCACGCGACGCGAGCTTGTCCAAGTGAGGCGTAGCGAGATCGTCGCTCCCGTAGCAGCCTAAGTCCATCGTTCCTTGATCGTCTGTGTAGATGATGATGACGTTGGGACGATCGGCGGAGATCAACGGGGATAGGAATGAGAGTCCGATTAGAAGGACGCGGATCAATGGTCGAAGAAGAATTGACTGATAAGGCATAGGGAAAGGGGAAACGTGAGGGCTGATTCTTTCTTGAGGATTGTTCGGCGAGGCAATGCGATTTTCCGATCATTGTCCAGTTGCTTCCCGAGGTTGAAGTCCTAACGTAAGAAGTGATGAGTTATGATGAAAAACCTAGAATTCTCGCCTTAGGCGCCCACCCGGACGATTGCGATATCAAGGCCGGTGGCTGCGCGGTACTGTGGTCGCAGTCTGGCTGCCCGGTGAAGTTCGTTTCGGTTACTAATGGCGATGCGGGGCACCATGAAATGTCAGGTTCGGCTCTGGCGGAGCGGCGAGCCGAGGAAGCTCGAGCTGCCGGCGAAGTGGCGGGAATCGAATACGAGGTGCTCGATTTTCATGATGGCCAGCTCGTGCCGGGCTTGGAGGAGCGTTCGACGTCACTGCGCTTGATGAGGGAATTTCGCCCTGACCTGGTTTTGACGCACCGGCCTAACGATTACCATCCCGATCATCGCTACACCTCGCAACTCGTTCAGGACTGCTCTTTTCTGGTGGGAGTCCCCAACATTTGCCCGGACAGTCCAAGGTTGGAAAAGATGCCGGCAATCCTCTATTTCGCAGACGATTTCCAGAAGCCGATTCCGTTCCAGCCGGATATCGCTGTCGATATCGACGGCGTATTGGATTCGAAAATACGAATGCTGGACTGCCATGTGTCGCAAGTTTACGAATGGCTCCCGTGGATTGGGCAGTCTGAATTGAAAGCGTCAGAAGATCCTGAAGAACGCATGGCTGTTCTGGCGGATTTCGTACGCCCCTTTAGCAAACCTACTGAGGCTGCTCGGGAAACTTTGATTCGAGCCTATGGTCAGGAGCGGGGCAGCTCAGTAAAAGACGCTGAATGCTTTGAAATCTGCGAATATGGCAGTCCAGTCGACCAGGAAGCAATCGAATGGCTCTTCCCGTTCCTGCCAAAGCAGCCCTAGGGCTTACGCTAGCGGAAAGCCTTAGTTTAATTCTGATTAATAGGATGCGCTTCGCTTCCATGATCTCGCGGCCGCCGCGAGAGCGCGATGATTCGCGAATGTTTGGAATATGCGCTGTTTGAGGAGGTATTAGACTAGATCATGTTCCTGCGCAGCAGGATCTTGCAGGCTCGCTGTAAGCGAGACGCATCCTGTTAATAATATAATTTCTGATCTGTCACATCCTCTTGCCAGAGAGATTGGTGCGTTCGACCCATTCGCGGTGCTTTTGGCTCAGCTCCTTGACTTTTTCGGGCATGGCTTCTGCCAAGTTCTCGAGTTCGGTGGGGTCGTCGGCAAGATTGTAGAGTTCCCAAGGTCGTCTACTTTCGGATACAAGCTTCCAATCGCCGACACGTACGGCTTTGCCCTTATTGTGGGCCCAGAAGAGAGCCCTATTTTCTGGAAGAGACTTCTGTTCGCCTGTTAATATGGAAAGGAATGATCTTCCTTCTAGGGGCAATGGCTGTTGTTTGATTTCGGATACGCCCGCTGCTTCCAATAGGGTAGGCATCAGGTCGATAACATGGCAGACTTCTCGGTTGAGGCCGCCGGTATGATCCGGGTCCAATCCATCGGGCCAAGAGATGATGAAAGGCGAACGCGTGCCCCCTTCGTGGTCGTGTTGCTTGTATAGCCGGAAGGGAGTATTGGAAGCGTTGGCCCACCCGTAACCATAGGATTGCCAGCTACTTTGGGGACCGGGCATGACGTGCGGGATATTTCCAGGTATGATGGGGGCTCGCTTCCCATCGGTCGTAAACGGACGAGTCCAGGAACCCGTCCGTTCGGGAGGGTATTCTACATGGCAACCCCCGTTGTCATGCTGGTAGATGACGATGGTGTTATCGAGCGCCCCCATGATTTCAAGTCGATCGATGATACGACCAATGTTACGATCCATGCTCGTTACTTGGGCCGCGTAGACCTCCATGCGGCGTTCTTGCCAATCTCGGTAGGGTTCGTTGTTCCAGGCAGGCACATCCGGATGTCGCGGAGATAGCTTGAAGGAGGTATCGATGATTCCCAGTTCGAGCATGCGTTGATAGCGGCGCTGTCTGAGAGTGTCCCAGCCTATAGTGTAGCGGCCTTCGTATCGCTTGATGTCATCGGGCCTAGCATGAAGCGGCCAGTGAGCGGCGTTGTAGGCAACGTAAAGGAAGAAGGGCTTTTCTTCTGGCAGGCGCTTGTGCTCTTCCAAGAATCTAAGTGAGTAGTCCGTAATCGAATCCGTGTAATAGAAATCTGGATTCCCTCGCCACTCGAACTCGCGATCCTCCCCGTTCAAATTGAGATCTACTGGTGCGAAAAAGTCGGAGGTTCCCCAATAGGTGCTGTAGGAGCTGTCGAACCCTCTATTGTGGGGAGCGCTGAGCCCGTTTGGCTGAGCGGGATCCGACAGGTGCCATTTGCCTGCCATGTAGGTGCCGTATCCTGCCGATTTTAGCGCTTCTGGCAGTAATGTCGTTTCAGGGTTAAGCCCTCCAGTTGCCGACCTATCTGCCAAAGAGGAATTCGGATACAATCCGGTCATGATACTGGCGCGAGTCGGCCAGCACATATTATGCACGTAGTAATTGGTAAGGCGAAGTCCGTTTTCCGCCAGAGCATCCAACGCAGGCGTCTCTATCTCTCCGCCATAGCTGCCGATATCCGAATAACCCATATCGTCGGAGACGATCAGAAGAATGTTCGGACTATTTTGGCTGTATCCGACGATAGCGGACAGAAAAATCAGTAGGGGCAAAAGCGATCTACTCATTGGCCGGAATCATTCATCTGCCCGCGTTTCTGTCAATGGAGAGTTGGAATTGGTAGTGGCCGGCCTTTTCGCGATTGGGAATAGGTGTCAACTCAAGTGGTTTGCGTTGTAGGAAGCTCGCTTGCGAGCGAAAAACGAGGATCAATTCCAATGCGACAATCGCTCGCAAGCGAGCTTCCTACACCTATCAATGAGCCTTGTGAGTGAATTCTTCGGCAGTTGCTCCAAGGGCTAAGGATGTCGCCGCTATGGCTCCGATGATTACCCGCGGAAATCGACTCTCGATATTGATCATTGTTGGTAAAGTGGAAATCACAGCTTGGCAAAGGTTCCCATCGATCTCCGTGAGGAAAGAGATCGAGCGAGTCTGATCCGTAACGAATCTCCTTTGACATAGGCGTGTGTTTGGTTTGGGAACAAGGATGTGGAGCGAATCAGTCAAATGTCGAGCTCGTCGCTACGCGCAACCTGCTATAATAATAACTATGAAGCTACACAGTCTACTTGCCATCTATCTTACTATAGGTTCTCTCGCGGTTCGAGCCACGGATGTCGCCCCTAGTTTAGATGAGATGGACACTGCGGTCAAAGGCGAATGGTGGAACAAGAAGCACACCGGCAACAATGCGTGGCTGGAAATGGTGAAAGTTCCGAGGGACCAAGTAGTCGGATTCGCTTTATACACGGTAGATCGGAATACGGTCAAAATGACAGCCCAACTGTATCCGCTATACCCTCACGAAGAACGAGTGGCCCGCCTAGAGCTGGAGATCGATGGCCAATGGCAAGAAGTGGCCAGGGCCCCGATATACGAGCACGGCTGGTCTGCCCATTTTAGAATCGATGGATGGGACGAAAGCAAAAGCGTTCCTTATCGTGTCCGTCACGGAGAAGACGCCCAGTTCGAGGGGACCATTCGGGCCAATGATCGCAGCAAGAACGAGATTGTCATTGGATCCTTGTCCTGCAATTCCAGATGGCATAGAGGCGATCGCAATTCCATCGTTGCCAATCTCCTAAAGCAGGATCCAGACATGCTGTTTTTCGCTGGAGACCAGACCTACGATCATACCGAGCATACGTCGGGCTGGCTATTGTGGGGGAAGCAATTCAAGGAGGTGATCAAGGACCGGCCTGTGGTAACCATTCCTGACGACCATGATATTGGTCAAGGAAACCTCTGGGGCGAAGGAGGCGTTCAGGCCAAGATCCGAGCTGGTAACGATGGAGGCTATTTCTACCCAGCGGACTACGTTAGAATGGTTGAGCGATGCCAAACTTGGCATCTGCCAGATCCCTACGACGCCACGCCTGTCGCTCAAGGCATCGGAGTTTATTACACAAGCTACAATGTTGGGGGCGTCGATTTTGCTATCATTGAGGACCGGAAGTTCAAGACAGGTCCCAATGGCGAGATTCCTGATATGGGCCCGAGGCCGGACCACATTAATGAGCCGACCTACAAGCGTTCAGCTGTCGATGTGCCGGGACTCAAGCTCCTTGGGGATAGGCAGTTAGCCTTTTTGCATCAGTTTTCTCAAGACTGGACGGATGCCGATATGAAATGCGTCCTTTCAGCCACGAATTTCGCCGGCGCCGTGCATTTGCATGGCAGCTTTGAGAATCGCCTTCTCGCCGATCTAGACAGTAATGGCTGGCCGCAAACGGGGAGAAACAAGGCCCTATCGGAGATGCGTCGAGGAATGGCCTTTCACTTGGCGGGAGACCAGCATCTATCGGTAATTACTAAGCATGGAATCGAAAATTGGCGGGATGGGCCGGTCACCTTTGTCAATCCTGCTATTGTCAACAGCGTATATGGCCGCTGGTGGTGGCCAGAGGGAGGCGAGGCGGGAGCCAATCCAATTGATGGAAGCCCGCTGCCTTGGACGGGCGACTATGAAGATGGATTGGGCAACAAGATTACTATGATCGCTTATGCTAACCCAGATCCGGAAGCGAATCGGCGAGACGAGAGGGATCCAGAGGATGAATGGGCTGACGGTTATGGGTTAGCTAGGTTCTACAAGGATAGGCAAGAAGTCGTATTCGAATGTTGGGCACGTTTTTCGGATGTCAGCAAGGGCGACACCGAGCAGTTTCCCGGCTGGCCCAAACGCTTCAGAATGGCGTATAATGACGGCCGAGAAGCGGTCGCTTATTTGCCTGAGATCCGTTTTCGGGGGATATCCAATCCGGTAGTTCAAGTGATCGAGGAATCGACAGGCGAGATTCTCTACACGATACGCGTAAAGGGAACACGGTATCGTCCTAAAGTGTATGCAAAAGGAACTTACACAGTGAGAGTTGGTGAGGACCAGCCTATCCTAGAATCGGTGAGCGGAATTCAATCGGTATCAGAGAATAGCAAGGAAAGGCTGTCGATATCCATCCGATAGCGAAGTGACCGTCGAATCCAGATGAAATTCGACCACATCCAACTCGCCATGCCGCAGGGTGGGGAGGAGCTGGCTCGAAGCTTTTTTGTGGACACATTAGGTTTTCAAGAGGAGGAAAAACCTGCACCTTTGAGGGATCGTGGAGGATGCTGGTTTCGTGATGGAGAATCGATCGTCCATACGGGGATCGATCCCGATTTTGCCCCTCAACGGAAGGCTCACCCTGCTTTTCTGGCTATGAAAATTGCCGAGCTGGCCAAACGTTTGGAAGAAGAAGGTATTACCGTTCAATGGGATGAGGCCCTCCCTGTGCGAAAACGGTTCTACACATCAGATCCCTTTGGCAATCGTATCGAATTTATGGAAGCCGGCCAAGGCTTCAGCCAGAAATAGGGATAGTGAAAGTCGAGAATGGGGTTAGGTCGCGAATAGATAGGTGAAAAGATGTTTCGTAAAGATTCTTTCGGGAGCGATTTTGATGGTCGTTCCTCCGGTCGCAATGTTCGTATTCTTCATTGTATCGATCCTTGAAAATGGGGGGCCGAAGAACCAGTTTCTGGCGCCCGGGAGTTTGGAAATCGATATTAGCGAGCCAGGTAGATATCATCTTTGGCACGACTATGCGACGCTCTACTGAAATCATCGGTATAGTTTAGATCCCTCGCTTCCGAATGGTCTAGAAATCAGTGTGAAGGACGCGAATGGATTGCCCCTGGAATTCGTCAGTCGCTCCGGGATGTCTGCCAATGTTGGAGATTATTCTAGGGGCTAAAGTAGCTTATGGATACCAAACCTCTAATAACACTCTATTCTACAGGTATTTATGTAGTGTCCTGTTAGACTTCAATTTGAGCACTCTTTTCGTCCTTTCAAATCCCTGCAACCTGTTGGAATCGAGGGTTTTGAAAGGACGAAAAGAGTGCTCAAGCTACTTTAGCCCCTTATTCTAAGTCTAGCGTAGGATACGTGGAGATCGATGATCCAGTATCGTTGCGAATCGATATTTCCGGCGGCTTCGAAGATCGCGTCTTATCGTTTTCGCCGGGAATTTTCGATTCAATCGGGATAGGGTTCCTCGTAGGAATTCCCTCGGCTATGGCTTTATCTGTAGCTGGCGTGATTTTACTCGTCGTCGTGCTAGTCGATTACTCGAAGTCTCGAAAGGAAACGAAGGACCATGAGAGAGGGTTCGCATGAACTCAATTTGCTGGAGGACCGAGCCGACCCTCGCTATCTAACAACGCGACCTGAGCCGCCACTATTGAGGAGGGCTTCTACCTCGGCTCTAGTGGAGAAATTGAAATCGCCGTATATAGAGTGGGCCAAGCATGAAGCGGCCACCGCGAAAGCGATGGCTGTTTGCGGTTCCTTTAACTCAGGCGTGTTGAGGGCGAATATCAGCCCAGCGCCAAAAGAATCGCCGCCACCTACACGGTCTACGATATTGCGGATTTCATAAGGCTGATAGTCGCTGCCATCTAGCGGAGCAAAATAGGGATGATCGGTGGACTTGTCGTAGAGCATAGCCCCCCAGTTGTTGTGCGATGCCGATACGCTTTCGCGAAGCGTAATCGCGACCCGGGAAACGTTGGGAAACTGCTCTACAATTTCACGGGCGACCGTAGCGTATTTGCTTGCGTCTATTTTCCCGGAATGGACATCCGTATTTTCAGCGTTGATACCAAGAACATCGGATGCGTCTTCTTCGTTGCCGATGATTACGTCCGCATAGGGGAGCAGGCGCCGCATAGTTTCGCCGGCGAGCTCCTTCGAAGACAGGGTCGGATTCCAGGCCCATAGCTTTTTGCGGAAATTCAGATCGCAAGAAACGGTCAGGCCTGCGGCTTTGGCCCGCTTCACAGACTCGATCGTAACTTCAGCGGACGCTTCCGATAGAGCCGGTGTGATGCCGGTCGTGTGAAACCAGCCCGCGCCATCTAGTATGGACTCCCAGTCGTAAGCTGAGGCAGGGGTCATGCTGACAGATGAGTATTCCCGATCGTAGATGACTCGGCTGGGACGCTGGTTGGCTCCAGCTTCCACGAAATACAAGCCCAACCGTCCTTGGTCTGTCAATACAACGTCATTCGTGTCTACGTCGAGACCGCGAAGTGTAGAAAGGCAAGCTTGGGTGATGTCATTGTCTGGCAAGGCCGTAACGAATCGAGTGTCTCCACCTAACATGGCAATGGAAGCGGCAACGTTAGCTTCGGCCCCGGCGAATGTTAGATTGAGGTCGCCCGGTAGCGATTGACGAAATCGATTGTGTCCATGAGGGCAGAGTCGCCCCATGATTTCTCCGAAGGTAACGATGGTTTTCATTATAATATCTGTATTGAAGTTTTGCCGACGAAACAGTTTTAGTAGTTTGTTTTCTTTGGCTAATCCTGCCCCCGTACCGCCTCCACGATTTGGCGGGCTTCTCTGGCGTTGGCTTCGAGCTGATCCCAGTTGCCGGCGGCAATGAGATCGCGTTTGGCAATCCATGATCCGCCAATCGCCGAGATGAGCGGGGAGGCAATGTAGGAATTCATGTTTTGAGCATTGAGGCCCCCGAGAGGAATAAAATCGATTCCCAGATGTTTATAAGGGCCGGCCATACTCTTGAGGTGGGCTAGGCCCCCAGAGGTTTCAGCAGGAAAGAATTTCAATGTTCGGCAGCCGAGTTCGAGTCCTCGCTCAATGTCGCTAGGGGTAGCGATGCCTGGGCCGAAGGGGAGACCCTTATCTTGAGCATACTCGACAACGCGGCGATTTAGGCCTGGAGCTACGCCAAATGCGGCTTCGGCTCCAACGACCTCGTCGATTTGCTGGGTGGTCAGTATCGTGCCTATGCCAGCAAGCATCTCCGGCACCTCTTGGCGAATCGCTCGAAGAGCATCCAAGGCGGCGTCGGTGCGAAGAGTCAGCTCCATCGCATTGACTCCTCCTCGCAGGAGAGATTGAGCGAGGGGGACCGCTTGTTTTGCGTCGTCGATAACCAGGACGGCTATGATGGCGGTCTCATTTAATTTAGCGTGCAGCTCGGTTGGGAACATGGGAATCGATTGGACTTTTGTCAGTATAGTTGACAAATAAAACTATATAACCGACAACGCTAAAACATACTTTGTCGATGTCAACTGATTCGAGAGGGCTAGCCACATCTTTGTTCAAAGCTTTGGACGCGCTGAGCATGTTGAGCGCGCGTTCGGAAGGGTTAGCTATTCGAGAAGTGGTGGAAGGGATGGGACTGCCCCGTAGCAGCTTGATTCGCATACTGGATAGTTTGATTCACTACGGCCTTGTAGAGCGAGGAGCGGACAAGCGTTATCGCGTCACGGGCAAATTTAGGGAATGGCGAATGTCGAATCGGGATGAGGAGCTAATCGACTCCCACCGTGATGTTATGAAATGCATCGCTGGTGAGATTGGGGAGATGGCGATATTGGGTCAGCTTCAAGGACGCATGATTCGTCATTTGCATTATGAGGAGCCCGATTGCCGTGTCCGGGTTGCTCCTCCGATTGGCCGCAAGATTCCTCTCGAGCGCATGGCCATGGGCAAGTTGGCCTTGGGTCAACGGCCAGACTTGCTCCGGGCTGGTAGTCCCAAAAAGTTGATACGAGAAATCGAGTTGGCTAAGGAAACGGGCGAAGCCTGGAATCGAGGCGAATCCGAGGAGGGCATCATCGCTTGGGGAACGTGGTTGGGCGAGCCCTCTCCGTTGACGCCCATGGTCGCGGTTACGTGGCCAGATTTCCGTTATTCGGGAAAGGCCCTTGTCAAAGTTAGGCGGTTGCTAGCAAGTTTTAGCTCTTAGCAAGCTGCTTGTACTGACGGGCTTGCTCGATCTCTTCCGCTGAAATCAGGGACTGCGTGTGGTTAGCCAACAACTGCAGTTTTTCTGAAGCGTCTCGGAGACTGCGTTCATCGTTGCGCCAGAGGAAATTGTGAATCGCGAGGGAAAGTTGCTCGAGTGAGCGTTTGGCGGCAGTGAACTTCGCTAGCCGGCGCGGCTCGCTTGGAGGTAAGTGGGTGGAGGCGTCCTTGAGGTAGTCATTAAAGCTCTGGCTTGCCTGCACGAGCGCATCGAAGCGCTCGTTCCGCGATAGAAAATCGATCTGCTGGCAGGCATCCATGAGGCCGGCAAAGTAGGCGCCTGAGGAACCGGCTGCGGGTTCTCCATCTGATTTTTTCCTGGACTGTTCCGCACCTTGGGGGCTAGCGAAAGCAAAGTTAGTTAGCAAAGCAATTAGCGTGGAGAATATGGGAAATCCTAGTAGGTCGCGAAGCATAGATCTTACTCAAACGGAAACCGTTTTTTGGCTCAAATTCGGATTCACACGAATGAGGTAAATTCCTCAATTGGGTCCATGAATTTATTGATTCGCGGGGAGCGAAAATGACTGCTCGGGATAGGGGATCTGCGCTGTGGTCAACGTAGAAGTTTGGATGTCCGAATCTAACATCCTTGATCCGTTTGCGATCGCTGGGTCATCAACTGCCGCCAAATGATTTTCGGTAGGCCAGTGGAGACAGCCCTCTACGCTTCGAAAATTGGCGCGTGAAGTAATTGCTATCGTTGAAGCCGACTTCATAGGCGATTTGAGATACGGTCAATCGTGAGTCCCGCAGCAATCGCATGGCGTTCTGGAGCCGCAATTGGATCAAATAATCGAATGGAGGTTGGCGAGTGGCTTTGGTGAACGTTCGCATGAAGTGGCTTCGCGATAGACGAGACATCTCCACGAAATCCTCCAGTTTCCAATCTCGAGCGTAGTCCTGTTCCATACTGCTGATGACCGAACCTACTCTTAGTAGGGCAGCTGAGCGATTTGATTCCGACTGGGTTTCCTGATACGAGCGGGATAGGAATACCATAAGATCAATGAGCTTGCCGAGGAGGGCGGACTCATAGCCATCATCCCGGCGATCGACTTCGTCGACCATTTCCAAGGCTATCCGCTCGGCCCGAGAAAGGGCTAGCCGTTCGAGGTGGAGGCGACTGGAAAACCGGTGTTGTTTCCGAAAAACCGGCTCGAGAAGAAACAATGCGCAATATCCTGGCATTTTCAGTAGTCGGTTCTCGGGAAGTCCGATTTGGGCTGGATCATACATGATATTGATCATCTCCAGCCGTTCCCGTTTGTGGAAAAAGTGGTCTTGCTTGCCTTGAAGTAGGAACACGTCACCGGCAACCACGGGAAACTCGTCGCCGTTGAGCCAGTGCATCGCCGTGCCGCCAACAATGAGGACCAGTTCGCAAAAGTCATGGGCGTGCTTCGTCTCCGTGAGATCGTACTCATGGGAAGGTTCGTTGGTTGTCGATGTCAGGACGTGCCTCGCTGTTATCGGATAGTCGACGTCCTCAAAGTAGTTTCTGCCTTCTGCCAGAATGCCGGTCATCAATATTGGATTTGGAATACGATCGTGCTGATTATTGCCGAGCAAGCTTTGGTGCCTCGCTACCAGCATGCCCCGAGAAAATAGTTGGCAGCTTCGAGCGGGTCAATAGCGATGAGACAATAATGCTAGAATTTGGGAAAATGATTAAGGATATCGCTTCTTAAATATTGGCATAATGAAAAGGCTCTCGAGTTATTCGCGAAGAGCTTTTCGCTCGTTAGAGCAGAGTGATTCGAAGGATGAAGTTTCGAATTTATTAATCCGCAATTACACAAACAAACATGAGCATCACAATTGGAGACAAAGAGTACTTTCCGGGAATTGGGAAGATCGGATATGAAGGACCTGATAGCGACAACCCGCTCGCTTTCAAATGGTACAGTCCGGAAACGGAGATTGCTGGCAAGAAGATGGGCGATCTATTCCGATTCGCGATCGCCTACTGGCACACCTTTTGCGGAACGGGAGGCGATCCTTTCGGACCGGGCACCAAGGCTTTCCCTTGGGATGAGGGTTCGGACGCCATTAGCCGAGGCAAGGGCAAGATGGACGCCGCCTTCGAATTCTTCACCAAAATCGGGGCCTCCTATTATTGCTTTCACGATTTTGACCTTGTGGACGAAGGATCCAGCTTCGCCGAATCCGAAGCCCATCTCCAAACCATTGTCGATTACGCCAAGGAGAAGCAAGCGGCCTCGGGCGTGAAGCTACTCTGGGGCACTTCCAATCTGTTTAGCAATCCGCGGTACATGAATGGCGCGTCGACCAATCCGGACTTCAGCGTGGTGGCTTATGCGGGAGCGCAATTGAAGAACGCAATCGATGCTACGATCGCTTTGGGTGGGGAAAACTACGTGTTCTGGGGAGGGCGGGAAGGCTACATGTCGCTCCTGAACACCGATACGCAACGAGAGAAAGAGCATTTCGCACGGATGTTGACCATCGCTAGGGACTACGGCCGTTCTCGAGGCTTCGAGGGGCAGTTCTTCATAGAGCCCAAGCCAGCGGAGCCTACCAAGCACCAATACGATTTCGACTGCGAAACGGTTATCGGCTTTTTGAGGCAGTACGATTTGCTTGATGATTTTTCGCTGAACGTGGAAGTGAACCACGCTACATTGGCGGGCCATACCTTCCAGCACGAGTTGCAAATGGCGGCGGACGCTGGCCTTTTGGGTAGCATCGACGCGAATCGAGGCGACTACCAAAACGGCTGGGACACTGACCAATTCCCCATGAACTTGAACGAACTCGTGGAAGCGATGCTAGTTATCCTCAAAGCTGGGGGCTTCAAAGGTGGAGGGGTTAACTTCGACGCCAAAACCCGACGGAATTCCACGGACCTTGAAGATATCTTTATCGCCCATATCGCAGGCATGGATGCCTTCGCTCGAGCGGCCTTGACGGCTGAACGTATCTTAAACGAATCCAAGTTGCCTGAATTGAAGAGCCATCGCTATGCTAGTTTTGACTCGGGAGAGGGCGCCCGTTTTGAAAAGGGAGAGCTATCTCTAGAAGATCTTTACGCCATTGGTAGCTCAGCGGGCGAACCTGAGCAAATTAGCGGAAAGCAGGAGCGTTACGAACAGATCGTTAACGACTTTATCTAGTTTATACCGACGTACCTCGATTTACTGGTCGAAGGAGCGATTCGGAAATTCAATTTTTTTCGAACCCATCCTCAAAAGGATGGGTTTTTTATGTCGAAATTCCGGCGAGACTAGCGGGATTAGGGGTTGTGCTTGTCTTATCCAATGTTTTCCCAGTAGATAAAAATAAATCTATTTTTTCTTGCTAGAGAAAATATCAATATCTAATGATACGCCCATGTCCGAGGTTTTGCTAGAAGAAGAGATCGCCTTGCCGATGTTCGATTTTTCCGTTTTGCGGGAGATTCGCAAACGGGCGGACATGACTTTGAGCGACTTATCCAAAGTGAGCGGGGTTTCCATAGCGGTCATTTCCAAGCTGGAGCGCAACCAGACGCAGGCTGAGGTAGAGACTTTGTACAAGATTGGCCGGGTCTTTGGAATGCGGGCTACCGATTTACTCACTTTGGCCGAGGCGCCGCTTTCCAATCGAAAAGAGTCGGAGTTCTATAATTCCGAGGGCTTCCTCTTTCGAGCCGTTCGCTATGCCAATGCTAACTGTTTGTTGGGCGAGGCCAAGAAGGGCGCCAGCCTTTCCAAGCCTGAGGTGCACCATGACGATCACGAAATTTGCTGGGTTCTGAAAGGGCGGCTGCGGATTACGTTGCCTCAGGAGATCCAAGAACTGGGTGAAGGGCAAAGCATTCAATTCGATGCTATCCAAGAGCATACCTATGAAGCCCTGGAAGATTGTCAGTTTATGATCGTCCACATCAGGAAAGATAAACGCTACTAGAATTTAAATTGTATGAAAATCGACACTACGATTACGCTGGACTCGCTTAAAGGCTCGCTGGAAAAATTTTGGCAGCTTTCGGGTCAGAAGATTGATCTCATCGAAGCCGAGTACGACATGTCTCGAGGCTCGCCCGTCTTCACGGTCAATGGGAAGTACGACACTCGGGGGTGGACGGAGTGGACCGAAGGGTTCGTTTACGGTTCTTCGTTTTTGCAATTCGATGCCACCGGCGATGAGCGCTATCTGGAATTGGCGAAGAAGCATACCGTGGAACGCATGGCGACACATGTCAGTCATGTGGGGGTTCACGATCACGGGTTCAACAACTTGAGCTGCTATGGAAATTGGCTGCGCTTGCTCCACGAGGGCAAAGCCGCCGGTCCGCAAGCGGAGCGCGATTTTTGCGAGCTCGCTCTGAAAACATCGGGAGCTGTGCAAGCAAGCCGCTGGTCCACTACACATGATGGAGGAGGATACATATATTCATTTAATGGACCACATAGCCTATTTGTGGATACAATTCGAAGCTGTCGTATCTTGATGGTAGCTCATGCGTTGGGGCATGTGCTCATGGGAGAGAACGATTCGCCCATTAGTCTTCTTGGGCGAGCCATCGATCACATGAACGCCACGGCCAAGTACAGCGTTTATTATGGAGAAGGCCGCGATAAATATGACGAGTGGGGACGGACGGCTCATGAAAGCGTATTCAATACCAATGACGGTCGTTACCGATGCCCGAACGCTCAGCAAGGATTTAGCGGATACACGACTTGGACCCGTGGCTTGGCTTGGGCCATGGTTGGCTTCCCCGAAGAGCTCGAATTCATCGACACACTCGATGACGAACAATTCGCAGCTTTCGGCGGGAAATCGGCAATCCAGGAAACCTGCCTGAAGGCGGCCAAAGCGACATGCGATTGGTTCATCGATAATACGCCGGTTGATGGTATACCTTATTGGGATGGGGGGGCTCCTCAATTGCATCGCCTTGGAGATTGGCAGGAGCGCGATTCGGATCCTTACAATGAGTGGGAGCCGATTGACAGCACTGCTGCGGCGATCGGC
>CAZFUD010000034.1:0-26678 GCA_964521705.1 uncultured Opitutaceae bacterium
GAAAAGTGAATACAATTTATGCTCGTCTCGGACGGTTTCCGGATCCTACGCAGTACCCTGAGGAGCCCATCCCGGAAGGTTTCAACTACGATCGTTGGTTGGGTCCCGCTCCATGGGAGCCCTACAATTTCGAGCGCATCAAGGGCGATTATGGGGGAGGGTGGCGCCGCTTCTGGGACTATGGCTCGCGTAAGAACGGCGACTGGGGCGCTCACCATTACGATATTATCCAATGGGCTCTGGGACGCGATGATACCGGTCCGGTAGAGTTTTTTCCGCCTGCATTTGAAGGGGAGAAAGAACAGTATTATTTTTATGGAGACGGAACGAAAGTCATTCGAAAGAGTTCAAGAGACGGACACATGATCCATTTCTATGGAAGCGAGGGCGAAGTTATGGTGAGCCGTGGAGATAATTTGGAGACGAATCCCGTTTCGCTGAAGAACGTTGTATTTAAATCGAATGATACTCGGCTTTACGAATCATCGGACCATCGGGCTGACTGGCTCAACGGCATTCGAGCTCGCAAACAGCCTATCTGCCATGTGGAGATTGGCCATCGGACTTCGACTATCTGCCACCTTGCCGGAATTTCGGAACGCCTTAAGCGCCCGGTTCGCTGGGATCCGGATAGAGAAACGATCGTGGGGGATAGGGAAGCGGCCAAATGGATGAGCCGTCCTCGCAGAGCGCCTTACGGATTGTTGGGCTGACCAATTGAATTTCGTGTAGGGCCTTCGCTCGCGAAGCGCCGCGTCGGTTGAGTACCGAGGTATTAATACGGCATGACTCCGACGCCAACCCTGCAAATCTGAATTACTATACGCATTCCAATGACATTTTCATGAAATCCCTGTATAGATATCCCTCTCTAGTTACTTCTCTAATCGTTTCAGCAGTCGCTTTGAACGCTGCTGAATACCAAGATCAGGTATTTGAGATCGCCGAGGCTTTTTCCAATAGCGATCCAGAAGCTCAATACACGGCCCGCCGAAATCTGGAGATATTGGTTTCCCAAGCAACTGCTCCGAGTCAATTGCGAGGGGCAGCGAAGATCACGGAAGATTTGCTCGATGCTTTAGCTAGCGATGAAACACCTCGTGAGGCGAAGAAATACATATTACGCCAACTAGCTCGCGTAGGGACTTCAAAGGCAGCCAACCCTTTGGTCGACCTGATGTCGGGTAGCGATCACCTGTTGGCGGAAAACGCCCGCAAGGCTCTAGAAGTTATTGAAGGGAGCAAAGCTCGGAATGCTCTTATCAAGGCGTTTCCAACTTTACGGCCCAAAGCAAAAATGGATCTCCTAAAGTCGCTGGCTCATCGGGGCGAATCGGGATCGGTTGGATTCATTGCCAAGCAACTAGAGAATGGATCCGATGACTTGGCGGCCACTGCTGCTTGGAGCTTGGGACGCATCGGCGGTTCTGGATCTCTGAGAGCTTTGAGCTCGGCATATTCGAAAAACCCTTCGTCGAAAGTCGCCGCAGCTATCGAACAGGCCCTTATGACCAATAATAGTGTCAGCAGCGATTTGCTATACCCCATTTTTCGGGATGGCAGTAGTGTCGCTCAGCGTCGAGCGGCCTTGCGGCTCTTGATCGTTGGACAGGACGGAGGAGTAGGGGAGGCGATTGTGGACGCCCTATCGAGCGATGATTCGGATTTGCGCCTAATCGCAATCGAATCTGCTCTATCCAGCGGAATAAGAGACTATCAAGACATCGTTCTCGATAAAGTTTCAGAAATGGATCCGGAAGATCTGCTGGCCGTTCTTGCGGGTCTATTTCATGTCGAAGCGGAAAGGGCAGAAGACATCGCTATTGAGATATTCGACAATAGCGAAGAGCCTCATCAGTTGTTGGCAATAGACGTCCTAGGCCGAGTGGGATCCGCCGATTCCGTTGGAACTCTACTCCGAGCCTACGATGAAGGAAGCCGAGCAGTTAAGATCAAAGCTTCGCTTGCCATTGCTCGCATCGATACGCCGGCCATGGATACGTGGATTCAAGCTATGTTGAACTCGGCTGTGGAAAAGGATGCTCTGCGAGGCCAAGAATTGCTGACTCATCGCAATGTGTCAGGCGGCAAAGAGCGTCTTATGCAATTCGTTGAATCCGGTAACGGGGATCAGGTACGTGGCGCGTTGAGAACCTTCTCTGTCATCGCCGACACCGAGGATTTAGACCGGCTTTTCGAGATTTCTCGTGGCTCACCCCAAGAGACGAAGCGACTCATCGAGTCCTTGCTGCAGAAGCTGGGGCCAGTCTACGGGTCGGTAGCCCTCAATCGCAAGCTGGTCAATCTGGGCATCGTCAAGCCGTCGGAGAGCTGATCGGGTTCTATGAAAATTTCTGTTCAGGGGTAGGGTTGCCTATCGCTAGGCAACCGAGGTTTTGGAAGTAATTCTTTGCGGCAGCTTGGGGATTAGTTATCGTCGTCCCTTGAGCGGGATCTTCGTTCGCATAGCGAATTTGGCCGCAGGCCACTGTTGACAGAAATTGATTCAACAGTCGCTTCGCGAAATGCCACTAGAGCGACGCCAGGATCGCTGCGAGAGCAGGTTTGATCTTAAAATCCCACGATACCATCTTGCCGAAGATTTTCGCTTGCCAAGCTAGCGGAATGGTGGCGTCTTGATCGCCTATTGTCTGAGGGGCCGTAGCTCAGTTGGAAGAGCGCCTGCATGGCATGCAGGAGGTCGTCGGTTCGATCCCGATCGGCTCCACCAATGCAATAAGTGCCACTTTTCGCAAGTGGCTTTTTTTGTGGGATATAGCTTTGTATCAGGCACTTAGTTGAGCTGATCTCTTATCGGGGATCGGAAGTTTTCGCTCTCGGAGCGTGTTCAAGCCTGGGATGCTTATCAAATAAGTGACGCCTTTTTGCAGATTCTGTCGCCCTACGGCCTGCCGTTTTCCGCCGGCTCTTTCCCTTTGATCAACGCATAACCCTGACGCGCAAAACGCTCGCTGACCGAGAACAACATATCCCTCCGGGCCGATGAAGCTACACGCCCTCAGCTATTCGCTTGTCAGCCGGCTTTTTTTGCTTTCGCCCGCTTATCCAAATTTCGGAATTCCTCTAGCTCCTCTGGGGTGAGCTTTTGCAGGCCGCGGGAGCGGTTGGTGGCGATGTGCTTGCCGTCACCATCAAATAGGAAAAGGTCGATGTCGGCGTTACCCGCCCGAAGTTCGGGGAAGACGCTCTCGAATTTTATCGTTTTGCCGATGCCGGCCTGCAAGTCCCCGATGGGGGCGATGCGAACAAAGGAAATGCGATCGCCAGAATTACCCATCGCATCGATACGAATCACGGCAGCGGCGAATGCGTTTTCGATCGAGCGATCGGGAACGAGCGTACAGCGCACGTGGATGCTATCGATGAGCTTGTTGAGACCTGCCTTAAGGAGCTCGTCTTCCTTTTGATCTTTGGTCAGTTCATCGAGCGCGATGTTGTCGATGTCCTGTTGGGTAAAAGGAACGCTGTCACCTTGCCGATCCATGTTGGCGACAGCTTTTTCAAACTCATTTCCAGCTTCGAAACGCATCTGCTCGGCATTCATTTCATTAATGACCATCATGGTGCGAAATTTCTCGGCATTGGAGTCGAAGGAGTATTCCAAGTCTCGGATTTCCCCGTAGTAGGGACTGATCACCATGAGCGGGCTCAGCGAGCAGTTTAGATTCTTGGTCGGTTTGAGGGTCCGCTTGTATCCGTCCAGATTCAGTCGCTTTCCATCGAAGGACTCCACCGGATAGAACTGCTTCTTTACCTGGGCGCTAACTTTGCCGCTCATGAAAAGGTAGAAGTCTCTTTGTTCCGGCGATTCGGAGTCCTGGGCTTGGCTCGATAAGGCGATGAAGATAGCCGCCAAGACTGACAGACCATATCGGAATTTAGGATACGCTTTCATATTAGTTAAAGGGATTAGCAAGTGCCTGGGTTGAAATCGCGAGATAAATCCGTTCCGACCTGAGACTTTGATTTTGACCGGGATCTCTCTCGGTGAATTGGCTGTATTTTGTTAGTATTAATAGAGTAATCTAAGTGGGTGCGGACGGCAAGGAAATGCGATTTCGCTGCCCTTTTTGGCTGGAGGCTTGAATCATTGACGCCGACTAGTAAGGTATCGGACATTCTTTTTTTACTTCGGTTTGAAATATACCCTAGAAATCATAACCTACTCTTTCAAGCGCGCCCTGGCAGGATTCGTGACCATCGCGATTCTCGCGGGTTGCTTAAATCCGTCAGCCCGGAATCAATCTGACAATGTAGAGTGGCGTCATTACAATGGCGACCTTAGCGGAACGAAATTTTCGCCACTCGAGCAGATCAATTCATCCAACGTCAAAGACTTAGCGCTGGTTTGGCGATACCGAGTAGACGATTTCGTGGAAGGCAAGAACACGACGCTCCAATTCAATCCATTGATGGCTAATGGTATTCTCTACCTGGTGACAGTCGGGCAAAAACTGGTAGCGGTTAAGCCGGATACGGGGAAAGAGATATGGCGATTCGATCCGCATGGTGGATCTGGAGCGACGGGTAAGACGCGAGCAATCGTGTATTGGGAAGATGGGGATAAGCAAAGACTGTTTTATGGAGTTGCCAACAAGTATATCTGCTTGGATGCGAAGACAGGAAATTTGGTTGAAAGCTTCGGGGAGCGTGGTCGTCTCGACCTGACACAGGATTTGGATCATGATGGGATTGTTCGGCGTTTCGATACGCGTGGGCCGGCGGTCATCTACAAGGACTTACTTATTCTTGGAGGAAGCGTTGGAGAGGGTCCCCGTCAGGCCAATCCGGGCCACATTCGAGCTTTCGATGTTCGTACGGGAGAGCGTAAATGGATTTTCCATACGGTACCTCATCCCGGCGAATTTGGCTACGAAACCTGGTCACCCGATTCCTACAAATACGTGGGAGGGGCTAATGCTTGGGGAGGGCTGACTTTGGATGAGGAACGCGGCATCGTTTTCATGGGCACAGGCTCCGCTACCTACGATCATTGGGGAGGCAATCGGGTGGGTTACAACTTGTTCGCGAACTGCGTTCTGGCCCTCGATGCGGAAACGGGGAAGCGTTTGTGGCACTACCAGACCGTGCGACACGATTTGTGGGATTACGATTTACCTACGCCTCCGACGCTGATCACGTTAGTCAAGGATGGAGAGGAAATAGACGCCGTCGCCCAGCCCAGCAAAATGGGGCATCTCTTCGTGCTGGATCGGGAAACGGGCGAGCCGATCTGGGGCGTTGAAGAACGGCCGGTACCAATTTCTGAAATACACGGCGCCCACGCAGCCATTCCCGATTAAACCCGCTGCCTACACGGATCAGGATTTTACCTTGGATGATGTGACGGATCTTAATCCTGAAGCTAAAGCCTATGTCCTCGAGCAGCTGAAGGATTTCAAGCTAGGACCCATGTTCACGCCTCCCGGTTTCGAGAAGCTGGTGATGCTTCCCCAATTCAATGGAGGGTCGGAATGGCCAGGCGCCGCTTTCGATGCATCCGACAATACACTCTACATCAATTCTAGCAATGAAGCGGAATGGATTTCCATGCAGAAGGCGGAAGTGGAAAAGGAAATCGCTTTGCCAGATTTGGGGGAACGTATCTACCAGGCCACCTGTTCCAACTGTCATGGGCTGAACGACGGCGGCAAGCTGAATGGGATCGAGCTGCCCGCCATGGGCACGGTCAAAGAGCGTCTGAGCCAGGAGGAAGTTATGACGATTATTACGGAGGGGAAGGGCCAGATGCCGTCTTGGTCTTCCTTTCTAAAGATCGAGCGGGAAGCGCTGTTGGCCTTTCTGTTTGAGGATCGAGAGGACGAAGTTATCGAAACCGAGCACCTGCAGTTCACTTGGACGGGAAATATTCCCTACCTCTCAACCGGGCATCACGATTTTCATGATCAAAATGGGTACCCTATAAACAAGCGCCCTTGGGGCCAGTTGCACGCGATCGATATGAATACGGGCGATTTTAAATGGTCAGTGCCTTTGGGAACGTATCCAGAACTTGAAGCCAAGGGGTATGAGCCAACCGGAACGTTTAACATCGGGGGTCCTGTGGTTACCGCCGGCGGATTGATCTTTATCGGGGCCACATTGGATGAGCGCTTTCGAGCCTTCGACAAAGAAACTGGTCAAGAATTATGGTATTATCAAATGGATGGTTCCGGGTATGCCACGCCATCGACGTTTATGTATGAAGGGCGTCAATACGTCGTTATTGGCGGTGGTGGTGGAAGTATTCACCAAACCCCATCGAGTGATAGCTATTACTGCTTCGCTTTGCCAAAAGATTAGTTTTTCGGCTTTATTCGTATCGGGTTTAATGTAGCGAAGCTTTTGGTTTGCCTTGGTGGCAGGGAGGACCTTCCCGGTCCTCCATTTTCGCGCTTCGGAGGATCGAGACGATCCTCCCTACCTTTATGAGAACCTCGGGGTTTGGCCCGGGGGAACTTTGTTCAGTTGCATCCGGTATAGCTCGTATTCGCTCTACGAATCTTAGTGGCCCACCTGGCGAAGGCAGGGGATCCTAGTCTCGCGAAGCGGGACGGTGACAAGACAAATATCTTTTGGTCATCGCTCATGCTTCGCTAGGATGTTCCGCCAAGCGGAAAAAGTAGGATGGCTATCCAGTGACTGCGTTGGCGTCGATCTATGAACGCGAGCTATGAAATCTCGGTTCGTCGCGGGTTGTAGGAGCGATTTTACGCCGCGATCTCCATAGGGTTGAACATAAGAATATCGCGGGATAAACCCGCTCCTACATTCGACTACAACTTAAGTTGACGCCAATGCGCGAATGCGGAATCGCCAAGTAGGGCCATTCGATCAAACTTTTTGGAATGTGGCATAAGGCAACTATCAGGGGTATTAGTTCTTTAGCGAGATGTAGGCGTTGAGCGAGACGGCGATGAGCAACCACAGGAAATAAGGCAGTACAAAGACTGTCTTTGCCTTTAGCCCGGAACGCTGAGCAAAAAGAAAATAGGCGATCAGGGCTGTAAGGGCCAATATGATAATAAGGGCCCAATTTACCATGTGGTAACGGAAGAAAACGGGAGACCAAGCGGAATTCAGTATCCATTGTGCGGTGTACAGTATAGCGAGGCGTTTCTGGTTCGAAGTACTCTGCCAAGCGAAAGCCATATAGACAGCGAAGCAGAGCATGATGAAAGTCCAAGCTGCTCCGAAAACCCATCCAGGAGGCGTCCAAGGAGCTCGATTCAGCTCATTGTACCAATCTGAAGTCGCCCCTCCCTCCGAATAGAGCCCGCCCACTCCAAGAGCGGCAAAATTGAGAACGAGAAACAGTATGAAGCGAATGATCATATTGAGAATAATGAGGGAAGGCGACAAACTTAGCTCGATTAAATCGATTGCAGGTCGCACTCCAACTGGGGTGCGACCTTTTAGTTTTTCGGATAGCGTAATGTTGTAGAACTATTGCTTTGTGGTCTTGCTATATCACTTCCGGTTTCAGAGCATCTTTGATTCAATAGAAGCAGGCATAGATTTTCCGGGTAGGATCGAGGTAAGATAGCCCTCAATAGAGGGCGTATATGAAAAGCTGCTGGATGATGACGAAACCTTCCCGTAGAACGATTAATGCCGATCGGCGGATGGTACGTATCTGTAGCGTTTATATGCTAGTAACTTCGGTTTTACTGGAAAGCACTGAAAAATCGGCTGTGACTTTTGGTATTAATACGAAAAGCAGAAAAATCAGATTTTAGAAAGTAAAGTGTTCCCAACCTAAATGGATTACTGCTCGAGGAGGGCAATCTAGGTATCGGGGAACCAAGGATGGCGAAAAAAGGTGATAATTCAACCCGAGCCCCTGTCGAAGCCTCTTAGCGGATCAAGAGACATCGGGGGTTTGGACTTTGCTTCGTTGAGGGATTGAGGGCAACCCGGAATTTAGAATCTTTGGAAGCGCGACTATTTACCAGGTCCGCTGAGACATAAAGGCGTTTAGTTCGTCTCGAGACATGGGCAGCAGATCTGGGTTTTCGTCCAACCAACGCAAGAAGTGCTCTTTTATGGTGTCCGTCCATGCGTTGTCCAATTGACCGGTGTCATAGGTGCCGTTCTTCAACATCTCGTATCCAAAGGCGTCGCGCACGGCTATAAACTCGGCAGTCAAAATGACCTCTTCGGCCATGTGAGCTGGTATGAATAAAACGCCGGTGGGTTCGGATATCACCAGGTCGCCAGGGAGAACAATGGCTCCGCCGATGCGGATCGGCGTATTCAGCCCGATCAGTACGACTTCTTCCAAAAATGTAGGATCAAAGTCCCTGACAAAGGCGTTAAACCCTTCAATTTCCGCCATGCCAGACCGATCGCGGGCTGAACCATCAAAGATAACTCCTGTTCCGGTCTTGTTGTATATGGCCGTGGCCAAGCTGTCGCCAATCAAAGTACCTTGGGCTATTTTTCCGAAGCAGTCTGCCACATAGACATCGCCTTTCTGAAGGGATTGAATGGGCCAACTGTTGTGATTGCCGGATCGGCCTTCCGCATGCCCGCGTTCCATGATATTCTTTAAGACATCCGGACGACTGGGCATGTAATGGGCTGTCAATGCCCGGCCGATCACCGGCGCATCGTCATGCACCATCTTCCAGTTTCCCTCGAATTGGTTTTTATAACCGGCGTTATACAAAACCACCCATGCCTCTTCGATTCCAATATTGGCGGCGCGTTTAATGAGAGAATCCGGTATGCGGGGACGTCCATCTTCAAAGCGCTCTCCTTTCCATTCCGAGGTCAGGAAGATTATTTCTTCCCGCGAGATCGTCTGAGCATGAGCAAAGCTCCCGGCTATGAGGCCGAGGAGTAGTAAACAAGCGAATAATCGTGTCATGAATTTGGTTTGTATAGGAATTTAAATTACAGTGAATTCCACTTCTCAGTGGATGCGAAAACACTTTTATCGTCCGGGTGAAGCACCGTTTTTATGTGGTCCATATCCAGCTCGACTCCCAAACCGGGCGCTTCAGGTACCGGAGCAAATCCTCGATTGGTCAGAGAGTGGCCTCCTGTGGTAGTCACCATGTTGGCCCAACGGGGATAAGCCTCCTTATCGGGATGGAACTCCAGCGCCCGATGATTGTTTGTGGCAGCCGCGCTATGCACGTTGGCCATAAAGGAAACCGGTGTGCCCGCATAATGAAGCACATGCTTTATTCCGTGGTCTTCCGCGTAGTCGCCAATCAATTTGGTTTCTAGAATACCACCCGCGGTAGCCAGATCCGGGTGCACATAATCCACTGCTTGGGCATCGCACAAAACTTTAAAATTCTCGCGGGCAAATATGCTTTCACCCGTAGCGATGGGTGTGTCGATGCGTTGGCGAAGGGCTTTCAAATCTTCGGTTTGCGCCCAGTTGATCGGCTCCTCGATCCAGGCCAGATTAACCTCTTTCAGGGCCTTGGCCTGCCGGCTCATGTTGTCCAGATTGCGGCCGACAAAGTGATCGGCCGAGAGTGGCATGTCATCGCCCACGGCTTCACGCACCATCTGCAAATAATCGGTTATCAGGGCGATGCCCTTATCCGTTAGCATACCTACCTTGCGCGGATTCTGCGTGCCCGGCACATCCTCCAAGATGCGGAAGACCCGCAACATCTTGAGCCAGGTAAAGCCCTCTTCAACCCGGGCTAGCACTTTGGATCGGATCATATCATGGTCTTTGTCCGAAAAGGTATCTCCGTAGAGCCGAACCTCATCTCGGTATTTTCCGCCCAGTAGTTGCCAAACGGGTACACTATAGGCTTTGCCGGCCAGGTCCCATAGAGCCATGTCTACGGCGCTGACGCCACCGCCCAGCCGGTTGTGACCCCCGAAGGGCTTCACCAAGCGAAAGAGCTTTTCTACGTTGCAGGGATTTTGTCCAAGCAAGAGGTGTTTCAACATGAGAGCGTGTTTCACCTCGCCCCCATCGCGCACCTCCCCATAGCCATAGATATCCTGATTAGTATCCAAGCGAATGATAGAGCACGCCCGCCCCATGTGCTCCACCGTGACATAGCGCATGTCCGTGATCTTGAGCTCCGACGGACTTGAGGCGCGGTTCACACTCGAGGAAGCAGCGCCGACCGCATCTTCGATAGGAGCTCCCAGCATGCCGCCCAATGCGACGCCTCCAAAGAGCGATTTCCTAATGAAAGAACGTCGATTTTCTTGAATCATAGATGCATTCGATTGCTTAGAGTTTCGTCGGATCATCCGAGCGGATGGCCAGAATGATCGAATGCTCTTCACCCTCTTTGTTAAGGCTATAAAATCCGACTTCCGTGCCCGCAGCCCAGTAGAATGCATCGCCTACTTGGCTGGGGTGACGCTCTACGTTTCCGTATGCGTCCAGGCCAGCTACCATGTATCCACTGCCTTGCAGTACGAAATAGACTTCCTCTTGAGAAGCGTGGCGATGCGGATTGTTAGTTCCGTGGGGAGCAAAATCCATGATGAACAAGCTCTTCATGTTTTTAGCCGAAGCTAGTCGATCTCGCGTACTGGAAGTATCGCCCATGAGAAGCTTGTACTGAGTCGTAGGACCATGGCTCCCCAGGACTTGTAGCTCAACTTCATCCGCGTTCGCTATCTCCAAAGCCGCCTTGGGTTCATAGGCGGCGTCCCTCATCAGGTGATAGCCCATAAATAGAACCTTGATGACCCCGTCCGTTTCGTTAGCGATGCCATGCTTCACACCGGTTGGAACGTAAAGGAAGTCATTAGCCCGGAGCGATTCTCGCTCATTTCCATAGATAAGGGTTCCGTTTCCCTCGGTGACATAGAGTACGTACTCCTCCTTTGGTCGGCTGACGATGGCGCTGGCTCCGCCTGGACCGACGGTCAATTCGCCCATCCGGCTGATGCCATTTAAATAATGGGCGTCTTTGTCACCCTCGCCGAATATCGATTTGTAGGCAGTGTTTTCCGAATCGGCCGTGAGATCCGCATCCTGGTACTTCAGATTGGGAACATACCTTGATAGATACAGCTGTTGCTCGTGGGCCCAGATGACTGAAGAAGCGGAAAGAATGGCCAACAATAGCGAGGCGAGCGGAGCTCTAGTTTTGAGGGTGGCGCTCATAATGCGTTGGGGATTGTTATTGGAATGACGCAATTCATTTAGCGTTCAAACGGATTTCGGGTCGATAAGAAACTTTTTTGAGGTCTCAAACGCTACTAGATCTTAGCTAGTTTTCCTCAATCGACCCCTCCCTAGGCGCTTCCCTCGAAGGGAGTGGCGACTTCTAATCGGGAATTCCCTGATCGCTCGTTTAGGAGACGTTGGATAATTGACGAGATCGGCGGCTTCTTGACATCTTTTTGACGATCTGCCTTCCTCCCTTCCGTGGGCCATTTGGGCAGAGAGTTCTGACCAACCCATGAGCAGTTATCTATATGGATTTACTTTAGCGGATGCGGCGCACGATCTGGATGGAATGTCTGGAGTAGATCAGCGTGGCATCTTCATGATTACCTACGGAGATGTCTCTGCCTTAGTCAGCAATTACGATAGAGGCAATTTGGAGATCAGTGGAAAGGATATCATTGCCCATCAGCAAGTTGTCCGAGGGCTCATGGAGCAATCGAGCATCATTCCCTTGGAATTTGGACTGACGTTAAAGGACTTGTGGGCAGTGGAGGATGTTGTTAGGGCCAATCACGATCATCTACTGCAGGAGTTGCAGCGAATTTACTGGAAGGTGGAGATGGAATTGTCGCTGCGATTCGCTGCCGGGGATCTGCTGGAGTATCTTTTGGAAAAGTATCCGTACCTGCGTGAAGAGATGTCCAAGGTGGCCAACGGCCGATTGATTTACAATTATGGTAATAGGGCCAGGCGAAATCCGAAATTCGAGGAGACGCTAAAAAAGGAAAAGGCCATCTTGGCCAGTAAAGTAGAAGCGATCGTCGGGCCTTGGTGCGCGGAAATCGCCAAAAGCCCATTTGAGCATAAGGAAAAGGAAGTCGCTACCTTCAATTGCCTAGTTAATAGGGAACGACTGAAAGTATTTGAAAAATCTATATACGATGCTGCTGAGCGCTATTGTGGTGATCTGCTTTTCACGTTCAATGGTCCTTGGGCTCCTCAGCATTTTTGCGATCTCAGCAAGATATCCTACGAATAAGTAATTCGGAGGTTCGGCTGCGCGTAGTTAAGATTCCGGTCAAGGTTAAGCTCGAGATCGCGTCTTTGCCCAAGCGCGTCAAACTATCCACACTATTGAAGAATTTTTGGTTCGTTGCGGTCTGTAGGAGCGGGTTTATAACGCGAATTAATCCCCAATTGTTCATGTTATATTCGGGTAAAAACCCCGCTCCTACACTGGAATACAACTTAGGTTGACGTCTGTGCACCAATGCCTGGTTAAGGATGAATTTATTCGGGAAGGCAAGTTCGAGGATCAGATCTGCTTCTCTGCTGGCGAAGATTCACCTTACTCGTATTCCCATTTGCTGATCCAAGGATCGTCTGTCGCTTGTTGAAAAGCTTTTAGCTTTCGCTTCATCGATTCGAGAACGTTCGCGTATTCAGGATTGCCTGCTAGATTGATGTTTTCGTAGCGATTTTCCGTTACGTTGTAGAGTTCGAAGGCCGGGCGATTCACGTAGGAGCCGACCTTCAAGAAACCGTATAGGGCGTCATCGCCTTTTTCGAGTTGAGCTTGCCAGGTAGAAGAGCCCCAAAGATCGCTAGCAAAAGGGTAGGGCAGGCCGGAAGCGATATTCCAGATCAATTTGTATTCGCTATCCCATACGGCTCGCATGGGATAGTACATGGTGATTTCGTGAAAAGTGTGAGAGGCGAACATGGTTTTGTGGTGTTCGCCGTTGGGACCGCTTAAAATCGGCACCCAGGACTCGCCGTGATACGTGACGAATGGCCGATGGCCGCGGTTGTCTTTGGCGACGTAGTCCTTGTCTTTCCAATACTCGTTTGCTTCCTGGAAATCTTTTGGCCGATTGTTGCCGCGGTCGAGAGCTTGGGCGAAGTCTAGCAACGATGGCGCGATATCCGCGTGGCTGATCAAGGCGTTAGATTCGACGCCGCGATTCTTTTGATAAGGATCCCGAACGACGAATGGGACGTGCAGGCCGGCTTCGAATACGGTTGTTTTGGCGCCAGCGAATGCCATGCCGTGATCGGCGGTGAAGACGATCATTGTCTTATCGTATAGATCGGCTTCCTTGAGAATCTCGATGAGCCGCCCGACTCCCTGGTCGACGCGGGCGCAGCTTTGGTAGTAGTGGGCTAGTTCGCTACGAGATTCGATCGTATCGGGCAGGTAGGGGGGTACCGGCACTTTTCCTGGATCGAAAAAGACCTCATCGATTCCGTCATGAGCTCCTTTATCCGGTATGTTGCCAAACAAGTTTGGCTTGTGCTTCCCAGGGAAAGTCTGGTCGTTTCCCCCGCCTCGGTGGGGGTCTGAGGTGGCGAAGTAGAGAAAGAAAGGCTGGTCGCTTTGCTGCGTGATGAAGTCTTTGGCGACGTTGGCCATCTGTACTCCATTGCGGGCGTTTCCTCTCAAGTAAGTATCGAATCGATACACTTCTTCGGGAGCGACATGGTATTTGCCGATCTGCGCTGTGCGATATCCGGCACGGGAAAGCGCTCTTGGCAAAGAGAGGCTGATCACATTGTGAAAGCTCGAGAATTTGTGGTAGTTGTGCTGATGCCCGAATTGTCCGTTAAAATGATTATGCAGGCCGGACATGATTACCGACCGGCTGGCTGAACAACTGGCTGTTGTCGCGTAGGCTCGATGGAATAAGGTTCCGTTCGCGGCGAGCGAGTCGACGGCTGGGGAATGAGCGACTGGATCTCCATAGCAGCCTAAAGTAGGGCTTTGATCGTCGGAAACGATAAAGATGATGTTGCGCTCAGCAGCTTGGCTGGATGCGACGAAAGCCGCGATGAGGGATAGGATCGAAAAACGCTTCATAGCAAGAGCCAGCAATGATGCTTAAGCGGGCCGCAGTCCAGTAGTAATTGGACATCAATTGGCGTTTAGGCTTCGAAGGAGCTGGGGTATCTCCCGAATGGAATCGACGGTAAAGTCCGGTTCGATTGACGACTGGGCGGTGTAGTTCTCCCGGTACTTGCCAGTCTTAACGAGAATTCCTCGGATTCCAGAGTTTTGCCCGCCACAGATATCGGAGTCGATGTCGTCCCCGACGATCGCAACCCGACTTTGACGAACGCCTAAGGCTTCGATCGCTTGCCTGAAGAAGGCTTTGGATGGCTTTCCTATGACGAGAGCTTCTTTGCCGGAAACGTACTCCAATGCAGCGACGAAGGCTCCGATATCCATGCGCAACCCTTCTTCGCCCTGCCAGAACTTATTGCGATGCATACAAACAAGGCGCGATCGTCGCATCAGCATATTGAATACGGAATTCAAGGATTGGTAGTCCCAGGAGGCGCCAATAATTACGTAGTCGGGCTTATGATCGTCGATCGGGAACTCCTTAAAAAGCGGTTTAATAGACTCTCGAAGGAGCAGATGGCAGCTCTGCGCTCCGTTCGCTGAGAGAAAGTCGAGGGTGGCGTTCACCGCCGTGAAGATCTCGCCTCGATCGGCGTCGATGCCTAGGGATGCAAGCTTGTCGGGCGATCGCGTGGTGGTGTTGGTGATAAATTTTATGGGGATGCCGAGCTCCCTGATTTTGTTTAACGCTTCGTTGGCGCCCGTAATCAGCTGGTCGCCCACGTAGATCACGCCATCAAGATCGACAAGGAGACCTTTGATCGGTTCGTCAGGGCTCATTTTGAGTAATCAAGCTATCGAAGCGTAGCGCCAAAGGCAAGGATTCCCGGTTCTCATGGCATCCGTCTTCAATGGTTCAGACGTATGGCCTTGAGCTGCCTTTCGGATGATGAAGAGAGAGTTTTGGCGGCCCGAGGCTTCGGCAAGGCGATACTTGGACATGTGGCTTGCAATCAGCGTTGTTCGTTTTCATTGCATCAGCCTATGAGTTATCAGCCAAGCGAGGAGATTCTGGAGAAATACGCGGACGTGATGATTAATTTCGCCCTGAATAGCGGGGAAGGCGTTCGCCCTGGCGAAGTCGTTCAACTGCGGGTGCCCGAAGTGGCAAAACCCTTGTTGGTAGCGTTGCGTAGAGCCGTTTTGCGGGCAGGCTCCCATCCTCTTATTTTCTACACGCCTGATGATTTTTCTAGGGAGTTTTACGAGTTGGCGAATGAAGACCAACTCAACTTCTTCCCGGAGAAATATTTGAAAGGCCTGATTGATCAAATCGACCATTCGGTAGCCGTATTGGCGGAAACGGACAAGAAGGAGTTGGACGGAATCGAAAGCTCCAAGATTATGGCTACGCAAAAGACGCTCAAGCCGTATATGGATTGGCGTAGAGCTAAGGAAGGTGAGGGGCGCTACACCTGGACGCTTTGCATGTATGGAACCAAAGCCATGGCGGATGAAGTCGGATTGAGCGAGGAAGCTTATTGGGGTGAGATTGTAAAGGCGTGCTATTTGGATGAGGAGGAACCCGCTGCTAGGTGGAAGGATCTCTACAAAGATTTGTATGAGATCAAGGGTAAGCTGGATGCGCTCCCAATCGAGAAACTGCATATCGAAGCGGCGGATACAGATTTATGGATCGCCATCGGGGAAAATAGGAAGTGGCTTGGGGGTTCAGGAAGGAACATTCCCAGTTTCGAGCTTTTTATTTCGCCAGATTGGAGGGGCACGGAAGGGAGAATTCAGTTTACGGAGCCACTTTACCGCTACGGCAACTTGATTAAGGATGCGCATCTGGAGTTCAAGGACGGCAGAGTTGTGGCTTCGTCGGCTTCCGAAGGTGAAGCGATTCTGAAAGAAATGATCGCCGTGGAAAATGCTGACAGGGTGGGGGAATTTTCGCTGACGGATCGGCGTTTCTCGAGGATCACGAAATTCATGGGTGAAACGCTTTATGATGAAAACGTAGGCGGCGAAAACGGAAACACGCACATCGCCGTTGGGGCCGCCTATCGGGATTCATATACTGGAGACCAGACATCGGTGTCGGAAGAAGAGTGGGAGGCCATGGGCTACAACAATTCGGTTGTCCACACGGACATTGTAGCGACCTCTAATCGCGTAGTAACCGCGACACTTAAGGATGGCAACAGTCAGGTGATCTATCGAGACGGCGAGTTTCAGGTCTGATTTTTTAAGGGCAATGGGTCTTTGGGATTAAGCCCTCTCTAGCGGAGCGAGTTGGCGTCAAATTGAGCTCGCCCGGAAGTCGAGCTCCACCTTCATGCATTTGACGCTAGGGTGGCGTGGGACGTCTCGGTACGCGTTTAGACGATAGGGCTCGGAATTTGAACGTGCCCGGAGGTCCCGTTCCACCTCGGATAGATCTAAAAGAAAAGCCCGACTTGAAAAAGCCGGGTTCGTTAATTGCCTATTTTTGGGCGTCTCAGCTCACTACCGTTGCTTTGATGATTTTCTGTTCCTCGACTGGCTGGTCGGCTCCATCAGTGGCGATGCACTCAATAGCTTGAACGATGTCGTAGCCGGCAGTGACTTCGCCAAAAATCGTGTGCCGCATATTGAGCCAGGGTGTTTTGGCTGTGGTTATGAAGAATTGGCTGCCGTTAGTGCCGGGTCCGGCGTTGGCCATCGCTAAGATGCCAGTTTTGTCGAAACGCAGATCGGTGGTGCATTCGTCCTCGAAGGGCTTCCCCCAAACAGACTCGCCCCCGCGACCGGTTCCAGTGGGATCGCCGCATTGAACCATGAACTCAGGAATGACGCGGTGGAAAATGATTCCATCGTAGTAGCCATTTTGCACGTGAGTGGTGAAATTCTCGCATGCTTTTGGAGCGTAATCCGGATAAAGCGTTAGTTCGATCGTTCCTTGATTGGTTTCCAGTTTGACTTGGGAGCTGCTCATAGGGGGCTGGTTCTGTGGTCGGCCTTTGGCGTAGGCAAGGACAAAAGTGGAAGACAGCTCTTTGTTGGGTGGTGAGGGAAAGCGAGAAGGGGAGAGCGAGATAAGGAAGGGTGGAGAGAATCAGAGCGATTCGGTTTCCTGGTTCCCATCGTCCCTCTTTATCCGCTCCTTTTCCGCTTTGCCTCTGTCCCAAATTCGATGGCTGGGCTCTCGAATTTGGGGGTTGTCAAGGATCGGAAAGCTTCCTTCACTGCGCCCCTTATGGCTAAGGACTGGTTAGAAGGCGTTAAAGATGAGTACGATGTCGTGGTGATCGGCAGCGGCCTAGGCGGACTGACTAGCGCCAATGTCCTGGCTAAATGCGGCCATTCCGTACTCTTGCTCGAGCACCACTACCAGTATGGCGGTCTCGCTACTTGGTTCAAAAGGCCTGGCCGGCATATATTCGATATTTCCCTGCATGGATTCCCGTACGGGATGGTTAAATCTTGCCGTAAGTATTGGACTAAGGAAATCGCCGACTCTATACACCAGCTCAAGGATGTGCGGTTCATTAATCCGCAATTCGATGTCTGGACAACTTTCGACAAGAAAGACTTTACGGATATCCTGGTAGATAAGTTTGGGGCGGCGCGCGAACAGGTAGAGGCCTTTTATTCTCACCTGCGGCAGATGAATTTTTACGATGACGACCGCCGGAGTACGAGGGAACTATTTGAAGAGTTCTTTCCAGGGCGTGACGATATTCACCGACTGCTATTGGAGCCGATCGCCTATGCCAATGGCTCTACCTTGGACGACCCTGCTATCACGTTTGGAATCGTTTTCTCCAACTTCATGAGCAAGGGGGTTTTCACATTCCAAGGAGGAACGGATTTTCTGATTGGGAAGATGGTGGAGGAACTTCAACGCAATGGCGTCGACTTGCGGAAAAATAGCCTCGTCGAACGTGTGGTCGTTGATGGTGGGATTGCTGGCTCCGCTGTGGTGGGAGTGCAGGTAGCCAGCCGGGGAAGGAATGGCGAATGGGGCAAGCGGAGACACATCCGATGCAAGGCGGTCGTATCGAATGCTAGCGTGGTTACCACGGTGAAGAAGCTCGTCGGCGAGAAGCATTTCGATGAGGCCTTCGTCAAAGATCTGAATGCCGTCCGGGTCAATACGAGTTCGTGCCAAGTCTATCTTGGAATCAAGGAAGGCGAGTCCATCCCCAATATTGGGGACCTCGTTTTTACCTCCGAAGCGGAGCGGTTTTCCAGCGACGAACTCGTGGATTTCAAAACGACGAGTCGAACGTTTTCCGTATACTATCCCGAAACACGGCCGGGATCCGGGAGGTACACGATTGTTGCGTCATTAAATGGCAAATACGAGGATTGGGCACGATTGCAGGAAGAGGAGTATCAGGCCCACAAGAATCGCTTGATCGAAGAATCCATAGTCGCCCTGGAAAAGCACATCCCAGATGTTAGGGAGAAGATCGATTACGTGGATGCCGCTACCCCCCGCACGATTAATTACTACACGAGGCACCCAGGAGGGGCTTCCTTTGGTACGAAATTCGAAGGCTTGAAGCTTTCTATGGAATTGCCCGGCCAGATCCGAGGCATGTACCATGCTGGCTCCGTAGGGATTATCATGTCAGGCTGGCTCGGGACGATGAACTACGGTGTCATCGTGGCTAACAAAGTAGACAAGCAAATCGTGGAGGACAAGAAGTTGTCTTGCCAGATTACAGAGGCTAATGTCGCGTAACGATTTAGTAGATACATTTTAGGAGGCATGGCGACAAACGAGATTTTGCAAGCGATTCCCCATCGCCCGCCGTTCCTGTTTTTGGACGAGGTGGTCGAACGCTCCGAGAACTCCCTGACAGCAAAACGTCATGTGAGTGATAGCGAACCCTTCTTCGAAGGTCACTACCCGGGAAATCCGATTATGCCGGGCGTTCTGATATCCGAGGCAGTGTTCCAAGCGGGAGCGGTGTTTTTGACTAGTCTGTTGGAGGAGGAGATGGAGACGAATCCGAATCTCGTTCCGGTTTTGACGAAGATTTCCGATGCCCGATTCAGAAGTATCGTCCGGCCCGGCGACGATCTCTTAATAACGGTCTCCCTGAAAGAGAAGATGGGGAGATTCATTTTTATGAATGGCTCCGTGAAAAACGGCAGAGGCCAGAAAGTAATGAATGTTACATTCAGCGTGGCTTTGTCTGACGGCTAGATTAGGAAAGAGCGTATGAGTTTTCTCGGTCTAGAGGGCAAAACGATATTGGTGATGGGCGTGGCCAATCGCAAAAGCGTGGCTTGGTATGCCGCGAAGACGCTAGAGGAGTTTGGAGCCAAGGTGCTTTACTCGGTTAGGTCGCCGGCTCGAAAGGAGTCTACGGCGAAGTTGCTGGCCGATAAGCCTGTCTACGTGTGCGACGTTGAACGGCCGGAGGAGATTGAGCAGCTCGCGAAAGATGTGGCTAGGGACCACGGTAAACTCGATGGAATCGTGCATTCCATAGCCTTTGCCAATTACAGTGAAGGTTTTCGGCCTTTCCATGAAACGAACCGGGAGGACTTTTTGCAGGCCACGGCCATATCCAGCTTTTCCTTGGTTGAAATTGCCAAAGCGTTTAAGCCGCATATGGCGGATCGGGCTTCAGTCGTGGCCATTAGCATTTCCTCGCTGACGATCACCGCAGAGAATTATGGATACATGTCGCCAATCAAGGCGGCCTTAGATTCAACTGTTCGCTACCTGGCAAAATCGTTCAGCAAGGATTCGAATATCCGCTTCAACACCGTAAATCCAGGAACGTTGAAGACGAGCGCTTCGGCCGGTATCCCAGGGTATTTGGAGAGCTATCTTTTCAGTGAAAAGCTGACGTTTCGGAAAGAAGCTTTGAATACGCAGGAAGTCGCCAATGCCGTAGCTTTCCTGATCAGCGATCGATCCAGTGGAATGAATGGAACGGGAATGACCCTGGATGCTGGAATGGGCATTAATTATTTCGATGAAGAAGTAGTGCGCCTCGCCATGAGGCCGGAGGTGGATAAGGGAGGAAGCAGGAAGTAAAAATGAATAGCCGGGAAAACATCTCGAAGCTTGATTCGCCGTTGAATTCGGTAGAGCTCGCCCGAACGAGAATTGACTTCGTGGGCGCTTGGAGATCGCCCGCTACCTTAGACTAAGCTTCTCAATTCTGCGTTCTTACTTCCTCATTTAGCAGCGTGCGTATCCAATCTACAGTTATCGATTCTATAGCCTACGTTTCGCCGCCATCTGTTTGGTCGAGCGAGTATATCGAGAAGAAACTGGGACCACTTTACGAACGGCTCCGTCTACCAGAAGGCCGTTTAGAGCTGATGACTGGAATTCGGGAAAGGCGGTTTTGGGATCATGCCATTCGCCCGTCGGAGGCCAGCGCTGAAGCCGGTAGGGAAGCCCTAAAGCGAAGCGGTATCGCAGCAGAGGAGATCGAAGTGTGTATTCATTGTTCGGTTAGTCGGGACATGCTCGAACCCGCCTCTGCTTCGTTCGCCCATCGCCTGATGGGATTAAGCCCTGAGACTCAAGTGTTCGATGTTTCTAACGCTTGTCTAGGCTTCCTGAATTCCCTGACGATTCTCTCGGCTATGATCGATTCGGGCCAAGTTCGATCGGGCATTGTTGTGTCTGGGGAAAATGGCAGACCCTTGCTTGAGCGAACGATCCAGCTTCTGCTTGAAGGGGATTTTAATCGAAAGACGATCAAGCCGTATTTCGCGAATTTGACGATAGGGGCAGGAGCAGTGGCGGCTGTTGTTTGCCATGAGTCTATGTCGCCGTCAGGACACCGGCTATTAGGCGGCGCGTATTTGGCGGATACGACAAACAATGACCTTTGCCAAGGAGACTCCAATGCAGAGGGTCTTGGCTACGAAATGCAGACAGATTCGGAGGAAATGCTGCACGCGGGCGTCAATCTCGCCGAGCGAACCTGGGAGCTGTTTCGGAGCGAACTGAATTGGGAAACCGATACGGTGGATCGCGTGGTTTGCCATCAGGTTGGCAGCGCCCATCAGAAACTTCTTTTCGAGACGCTAGGTTTGGATACGGATCGCGATTACTCTACTTTTGCTGAATACGGCAATGCCGGTTCGGCTGCCTTGCCGTTAACATTGGCAAAGGCAGCGGCGGACGGCTTTATCAACAAGGGGGATAGAGTGGGATTGCTGGGAATCGGCAGCGGTCTCAATTGCCTGATGCTAGGGGTCGAATGGTAGACGCAGATAATGTCGAGCGAAGCGATTAGTTTACCTACAGCGATTTCGGATCTCTACCCATTCCTGCAGAATCGGATTCGCCTTTCATGTGGCTATGAAATGAACTATGTCGACGAGGGTGAGGGGCATCCGGTTCTCATGATCCACGGAAATCCGACTTGGTCCTTTTTCTATCGCAAACTGATCAAGACTTTGCGTCCGGGCTTTCGCTGTATTGCTCCGGATCATATCGGATGTGGCTTGTCGGACAAACCCAAGGGCGCTTATCGGTTTAAGCTCGATCAGAGAATTCGAGACTTGGAGGATTTCGTGGATGGCTTGGGACTAGAGCGATTCGATTTGGTTGTGCACGATTGGGGGGGAGCTATCGGAATCGGCATGGCTTTGTCGCGCCTTAAGAGCCTTAGACGTCTAGCGATACTCAATACAGCGGCTTTTGTGGACTCTAGAATTCCGAGGAGAATTTCCCTCTGCCGCGCTCCTTTGCTGGGCAAATTGATAGTACAAGGATTCAACGGCTTTGCTCTGCCCGCTACGCGGATGGCTGTATCTCGTAAGCCTCTAGACGATACAACAAGGGACGCTTATCTATATCCTTACAACAGCTGGACCAATCGGAGAGCGGTGTATGAGTTTGTCAAAGACATACCCATGCATGTGTCTCACCCGAGTTTCAATCGATTGCTGGAAATCGAGAATGGGCTTCTGCAATTGCGAGAAAAACCGGTGGCCTTGTTCTGGGGTGGAAAGGACTTTTGTTTTACGGATCATTTCATGGATCGCTGGAAACGATTTCTGCCTCAAGCAACGGTGGTCCATTATGCGGAAGCAGGCCATTATATACTGGATGACGAAAGTGAAAAGGTCTGCTCGGCTATCGAGGAATTCGTGTCGTACGACGAGGATGGGATTGCGGATACGAAGCTGTTGTAGTGGTTGAACGTTCTTGATCTAAACCTTGTTGTTTTGATCGGCCGTCACCTTGATTGGTTTTCAACTCTCCACAACGTCAGGTTTCCCTTTTCGATAGTATAGTTCAGCGAGACTTTTCAGGTATTGGGTGGTTCCGCCGTAGAGCGCGCGTAGCTGCTCAGGCTGGTAGCGCCATTGCCAATTGCCCATGGCTTGTCCGGGTGAATTGGAGCGGGCGTCGCTGTCTAGGCTCATGAGGTCTTGCAGAGGAATGATCGCCAATTTCGCCACCGATTTGTAGGCGGCTCTAATGAAGTCCCAACCAATGTTTTCCCCGCTAACATCCATGTACCGGCGGACATGGTCGCGAGTTATCTCGTCGGCGGAACGGTACCAGCCAATGCTGGTGTCATTGTCATGAGTTCCGGGATACAATACTGTATTTGGGAGCACATTGTGTGGCAAATAGAGATTGTCTCCCTCGCCGCCAAAGGCGAACTGCAGAATTGACATGCCAGGCAAACCGGTGGCTTCCCGGAGCGATCGAACGCTGGGGGTAATTTCGCCGAGATCTTCGGCGATCAATTGGCAATCTGGAATTTCCTTTCTCACGCTATTGAAGAAACCAATTCCCGGGCCGTCCACCCATTCACCTTCGCGAGCGGTCTCGGATCCGTATGGGATGCTCCAACACGAATCGAATCCTCTAAAGTGGTCGATACGCACGACATCGTGCATTTTAAAGCTAGCTTTAAGACGTTTGATCCACCAGGAATAGCTGTCGTTCTCGTGGGCCTGCCAATCGTAGAGCGGATTGCCCCAGTATTGTCCATCTTCGGAGAAATAGTCTGGCGGGCAACCAGCGACTGCGATGGGGTCTGACGTTTTTGGGTCGATTTGAAAATAGCTTTGGTTCTGCCAGACATCCGCGGAATCCAAAGCTACGAAGATAGGTATGTCTCCGATGATGCGAACACCCTTTGAGGCAGCATGGTCGCGAATGCGTCTCCACTGGCCGAAAAACAGGTATTGGTAGAATTTCTGGGCTTCGATCTCATCGCCCAGTTTTTTAGTCGTGGGCGCTTTTATGGCCTTGTCGTAGTCCCTGTATTTCGTGGGCCACTGGCGCCAGGGAGCCCCTTTGAAATGGCTTTTTAGAGCTTGGAAAAAGGCAAAAGGTTCTAGCCAGGAAGCCTCTTGGCTGCAGAACTCGTTAAAGTCGCCATAGGGCAACTCGATAGAGGAATTTTTGATGTAGGTATTGTAGATTGCATTGAGGATGGGCCACTTGGCGTTGAACAGAGCCCCGTAGTCGACGATCGATTTCGGCAAAGTGGAAAGATCCTCGAGGATCGCTGGTTGCAGTAGCCCATGGTCGCTAATAGCTTTAAGGGAGATGAGGTACGGATTGCCGGCAAAGGATGAAAAGGATTGGTAGGGCGAGTCTCCAAATCCGGTAGGGCCAAGAGGGCAAACTTGCCAGTAGGTGAAGCCGGCATCGGAAAGAAAGTCGATGAACTCCAGGCAATGATCATTAAGGGTGCCAATGCCATAGCCGCCAGGTAGCGAAGTCGGGTGAAGGAGCACGCCCGATGCTCTATGATCCAGCCAGTTGAAGATAGGTTTCTGCATGTTGCGATTGATGTTAATCAGGCTCCGTTAGTTTATTGAAACCGTCCGATATGTCGAAAGGTAGGGCTGACTATCCGTAGTCAGCCGTAGTGGACCGACTTCTCTTCGGCTGCTTAGGGATAAGCAGCTCTACCTTTTGATAGTTTTCGTTACTTATGTGACACTCTAGAAAAAGGAGAATCGGGAAACCGCAAGATGTTGATGGCCTGCTCGGGCGAATTCACGATTTCGAAACAACCTTCTGAGACCTTTCGAAGAAGTGAATTGAGGTAAATTGCTCAGTCCATGCCAACTCAAGCAGTGGCTGGTTGAGGTCGATAAGGATAGTACTGGTTCAAATGCCTTCGACATCCAGTCAAACGGATTACCGATACAACGCAATTATTGAAGCGCGAAGAGCCAACTCGGGTCGCGGACTGAATTTCGGTTCGCGGCCTGTTGCGTCTATTTCGTTGTAGGTTAATACGTGAAAAACATTTGGATACGAATTGGGCGATTTGCAGCGACCAATTTAGATACCAACGATCGAGTTTTGAGCCGCCCCAGAACCGGGCTAATGGAGGTTATTGCATTTATCATGATTGCGTTTACTTGTTCAAGTGACTCCTCCCGAGACGGGATCCGTTCTAGACTTTCAGTTGGTTCTGATTCATAGCCGATGGAAATGGATGATTGGACCCCAGTGATTCGAGCTGCTTTCGGTCTGAGCGCTTTGATTCTGCTTTGCTACGGAATGAGCGAGCGTCGCGACCGGATTCGCTGGTCGCTCGTGGGCTATGGCTTGGCTCTGCAAATCGTCTTGGCGATACTGATACTTCGGGTCCCGTTTTTCCATGAAGCAACTCGGTCGATTTCCTGGTTCTTCAGCAAGCTGGTCGGTTTTAGCAACAGTTCGGCGGCTTTCGTATTTGGAAAATTGGCCAGTGATGAGACGGGGGCTTTCGGATTCGCATTCACCGTTCTGCCTACCATTATCTTTTTCTCCGCCTTGTCGGCGATCCTTTACTACTTAAGAGTTCTGCCGCTCATCGTATTCGGATTCGCGTGGCTGCTGAATCGAAGTATGAGGCTATCCGGAGCGGAAAGCCTGGCTGCCGCCGCCAATGTCTTTATCGGACAGACGGAGGCTCCTTTGGTTATCAAGCCTTATTTAAAGTCCATGAATCGCTCGGAAGTCATGGCTTTGATGACTGGTGGCATGGCGACGATAGCTGGTGGTGTCCTGGCCGTGTACATGAGTGTGCTAGGAGGCGGATCCGAGACAGAAACGATCGCTTTTGGGCAGCATCTACTGACGGCGTCTTTGCTGAGCGCCCCGGCGGCCATGGTAGTATCCAAGATGCTCGTCCCTCAGGTGGAATCGCTTGATGACAATCTGGCCTTTCCGAGCGATGCGGATTCGGGGGGATTGCTTGATGCCGCGACCCGCGGGACCACCGATGGCATCAAGCTGGCCTTAAATGTCGGTGGTATGCTCCTCGCCTTTACGGGATTGGTTTACCTGCTCAATTGGATGGTTTCGGCGGGAGTTGGAGAATGGAGTGGCTTGAACAGCTGGGTGGTGAGCGTTACGGACGGTCGATTCGAAGCTTTCAACTTTTCTTTTCTGGTAGGAATAGTCAGCGCTCCATTTGCCTGGCTGATAGGGGTGGCGTGGGAAGATTGTCTGATTGTCGGCCAATTGCTTGGCGAACGGTTGGTTCTCAATGAATTCATTTCCTACCTCAATTTGGCGGAGTTTCAGGCATCGGGAGTCCTCCGGGATTCCAGGTCTGCCGTTATAGCGACCTATGCCCTTTGCGGCTTCGCCAACCTAACGTCAGTGGGAATTCAAATCGGCGGGATCAGCACTCTCGAACCTTTACAGCGCCCTAACTTGCTGAAGTTCGGACTGCGGTCGCTGCTCGGCGGTATGGTGGCTTGTTATATGACGGCGATTTTAGCGTCGACTTTGATGACTTAAGTCTGCCGATCGTTGGAGTTACAGGTGATCCTTGTCTTGCAAGGGATCGATTGACTTGCGGATTATTGGCGTTTGAATTCGGGCTATGGCTAGGTCCTACATCGAGAAACGCGTTATTAAGGCAGGCGTTGAGCTTTGTCCAAAGCGTATTAGCCAAAAGGGTACGAAAATAGAGCCCGACGATATCAAGAAGCTTAGAATCAAAACATTTTCCCCGATGCTTCAGGTAGTGTATATCGTCCTGGGGATATTGCTTTTCGTATTCGGGATGTGGTTTCAGTACATGGTTGGAAACATGGCTGTTTCCATGGGGCTGGTGCTGATAGGCTTTCTGAATGCCGCCTATGGCATCCAAGGCAGACCGAAGCAAGCTACGGATATTGCCGGTTTGGATTTCGTGGATCTATCAGCGCAGATTGTTAGGGAGATCGCCGGTGAAGAGCGAAAGAGTGGAAATGATTAAGGACGATTTCACGCTTTCCTTAATTCGAATTGGATAATAGCAGTGTTTTAATTGAGCGACAATGAAGGTCACGGCCATAGAAATCGCGGAAGCGATTGAGAAAGAGATTACGCGATACCTTGAAGAGGCGAGCGATCGCAGCGAGATGCGGTTTACCCGCTTCATTGATCTCGGTGGCAAGCAGCTCGATGTCTATTTGTATCCGCCCGTTTCAGGCGCGACCGTTTGGTGTATTATAGGAATCAAGTCCGTCTATCGAGACGAGGAAGGCGATTGTATGATCTACAACGTGACTATCCCGGATTCTGATAGGCGTTTCGAGTACGTTCAAGTATCGCCCTTAGAGGAAGACCTTCCGGATATTGCCAAAAAGATAGTCGAATTTCTCAAGGGCGATCTGAAAGCGGAGAATGAGGGAGCTGCCCTCGAGGGTGGCAATTTGGCTGTGGAGGGTGATGAGAATGGCGAGAGCGATTCGGCGGATGGGAATTCAGAAATT
>CAZFUD010000035.1:0-26516 GCA_964521705.1 uncultured Opitutaceae bacterium
GAAAAGGGTTGGAGCGAAGATCCCGCCCGCCCCACCACTGGCGTAAGAAAAAACGGTAGCCGCGAATTTGCCTATCAGCAAAACAACCAGTAACGCCAAGCCTGGCGAACCAAAGAGGGCAGCCGACAAGTCCGATTACCCGATTCCAAATACCCCCAACTTTCCCCAACTAGCGAATATGGCTGCTCCGATGACTCCGGTCGCTTAGCCACCTACCCCAGGCATCATCCAATCGTATCGCCCCCGAATGAGTTTTACGCCCTCTCTAACAACCAACAGCGCTTCCACAAAAGCATGGGATACCAACCCGGCCAACAGACCGAGAACCAAGCTCCAAACAAAGGTACCCAGGGCGTGCGAAACGGGGTGAGGAGGCACTTGAAACATGGAGTTGGAGCCTAGAAGGGAGCGTTCGATAACGGCCGCTATCACGGCTACCATGACGATTCCCGCGAATGCTCGATGTTTCAAATCGCCCATGATCTCCTCGATCGCGAATACGATGGCAGCGAGCGGAGTATTGAAGGCTGCCGCAATCCCGCCAGCGCAAACTAGCGGGATGAGAGACATCACTTGCCGAGGAGCCAATCCGAACAATCTCCCTACCGATGATGCCAAAGCGGCTGAAAGCTACACCGTTGGTCCTTCCCTCCCAAGGCTGGCTCCCGATCCAATGGAGATCGTCCCAAGTATGAATTTAATCACAGCAGCCCTAAATCTGATACGGCCGAATTTCAGGTAGTAGGCCGCTTTTGTTTGGGGAATTCCACTCCCTGCCGCTTCCGGAGCCCAATATTTGATCAAGAAGCCGACGATCAAGCCTCCCAGGGCTGGCATCAGTATGAGCGCGGCTATGGCCAAATTACCCGGAATTTCGGCCATTCGATGAATCCAATTCTCTTCCGCCCAATGGATGCTTTGGTGAAACGCCATTGCGGAAAGGCCGCTCAATCCCCCAATCAGTACCGCCAACAAATAGAAGCGTCGCTGCTGGTTTAAGGCCAGCACCTCCAAGATCCGGGAAAGCCACCGCCTCAACCTTCGGTAATACAATCTCTGAGACAACGGCATTGAAGCTAAATGAATGTGAAAAGATGCCGGCGGGTATCAATGCTCGTTTGTAGCGCCCCTTCGCTTGGGTTAAAACCGCTCCTTTCTATTGCAATCATCGCCCTGAGTCCCCAATAATCCGCTAAATTCGACATTCGTCGATGCGGGAACCTACCCGCAAAGCTCCCATCTAAGATAAAATGAACCGCTTTTTCCGGAACCTCGCAATCGCACTCAGCCTCGCTATCTGCGCCAATTCCTTGTTCGCAGCTCCCAAGCGAGAAAACCTCGTAACGCGAATCGTTAACAGCGAATACATCCTCGAGGAAATCATGGCTAAGAAGGAAACCGCTATTCCAGCCTCCATTCTTCAGCAAGCCAAAGGGATCATCCTAACTCTCAATTACCGAGGCGGCTTCTTTGTCGGCGGACATGGCGGCCGTGGCGTGCTGGTAGCAAAAAATCCCTTAAACGGAAAGTGGGGCGTCCCTGCATTCGTATCGACAGGCGGCGCCAACGTCGGATTGCAACTGGGAGTCAAAGAGATCGACACCGTTTACGTCATCATGGATGACGAAACCGTGCGTCGGGCCTATACTGGCCGATTCGACCTGAGCTCCGATGCATCCGCCGTCGCGGGTCCCGTCCGCGTCCTAACGGAACGGAAAGAAGGCCGAGACTACAAAAACGCCAACATTCTCGTCTATACCACGACCAAAGGCTTGTTCGCCGGGGTTGCGGTCAAAGCGGGCTGGGTAAAGCCTGACAACGTCGCTACTAAACAGTTCTACAATACGCCCTACAATGCTCCCGAGATCGTCTTGAGCGATTGGTTCGATATACCTCGCGAAGCTCAGGCTCTGATCAATCGCCTGACTTTCTACGAAAAAGGTGGCTACTAAACCCTTTCCCAAAACCTGTCTTAGGATAGGTTCTAGCGGTGGATACCCGCCTCGAAGATCTCCCGAAAATTTCGGCGTCTCGCTTTCCCGTCCCTGAGAGATTCTTCTGAGGGGAGCCCTTTGTAGTGCAGAGGGATCGCCGAAACGACGCGACCTCGGCTAGCCTCCGAAATCGGTTTTCCCTCAACGGCTCGCAAGGACAAACGCGGCTTTGGCTTTCGGGCCTTGGCGGGTTGGGGCTTGTCCCAGTTCCTAGGCCCAAGCCGTCGCTGGCCTTCAATCGAAGACTCTATCTACGAGTTCTGAACCGGGTCGTCCATTGTGGGAGTTAACTGCTACCACAATAGCACGCCGCTCGACTCTTCAAAGAACATGTTAAATGATATCTGTTTGATATTGGGCTAATCCATTCCCCAAGGAAGCGTTTCGAAGTATGCTTTCTATCTGGTTGCCAGCAAGTTACGACAAATCTCATCCTGGGCCGATGCGAACCCTTGGATGCGGGAGCAAGAGCTAAATCGCGATGTCTACCGCCGATTGCCTCGGAAGATATCGATGACCACCCAAACCCCTAAAACCATCGACATAACATAACCGATCCAACCAATGACCGGTATGTCGAATAGAAGCGGCGGGATTTCAGTTGTGATGACCAGCGACGAGCCGACAATCAGGCAGCCAATAATGATTCCCAAAGTAATCTTGTTGCTAGCGTCGCTGATCGTGTAATCCAGTTTGTCTAGGCCTTTGTGCTGCAGGTTAACCTTGAGGCTATCCTTCTCTACTTTTTTCAGGATTCGGCGAAGTTCCTCAGGTAGACCTTGCAGATACTGCAATCCTTGAACAAAACTATGTTTGGCGCCGCTCAATAATCGGGACGGATCTCGACGCTCCTTCATCAATTCCATGAGTACGGGTTCGAAGGCTTTCCTAAGATTGTACTGCGAATCCAATTGATAACCCATTGCCTCCACACAAAGGATCGCCTTCGCCGTCAACGAGTAGTCCCTGGCGAGATCAATTCCGTTTCGACCAAAAATGTGCAGAAGCTGGAGAATGGCTCGTCCTATATCCCCTTTACCGGTCTCTGGATTATAGTGCTCGCGCATAGCGACCATGATCTCCCGCTCCATAGCTCTTTCGTCGATAGCGGATCCTGAGTCGGCCAAGTTAATCGCCGTGCGCGCCACGCTTTCAGCGTTCCCTTGAACGAAAGCCAAGAAAAGATCCATCAGCCCGTACCGCATGCGTCGGGTTAATTGGCCTACTAGCCCCCAGTCCAACAGGCAGAGGCGGCCATCGTCCAGCAATCTCATATTTCCGGAGTGAGGATCCGCATGAAAGAATCCGGCGATCAGAATTTGATGAAAAAGCGACTTGGACCCGTTTTCCGCAATGCGTTTCGCCTCCGGACTATCCGTTTCGAAATCAGACAATCGCTTTCCATCTATCCGCTCCATCACCAGAACACGTTTTGATGAAAGCGATTCATACCCGCTAGGCGCGTGCACAGCTTCTGGATACGGATTCTGAAGCTCGAAGAACGCCATACTCCTGGCTTCGAATCTGAAATCGAGCTCCTTTTCCAGCCCCTTCCTGAGCGTGTCCACTACGCCTGGCAAGTCGTAGGGCTTCAATTCCTCGATTCTCTCGTGCGCCTGTCGAGCAAACCACATGAGAATATCAAAATCGGCGTCGATCGTCTTTTCGATACCGGGCCGTTGAACCTTGATAGCAACGCGATCTCCCGATTCTTTCAAAACGGCGAAGTGGACCTGAGCCATCGAGGCGCCCGCTGCGGCAGTCTACTCTATAGATTCGAACACTTCGTCTATAGACGCTCTAAGGGAGTTTTCGATCTCTGGCAGATGAATTCGAAATCAGTCGGGGGCACCCTCTCTTGCAGCTTTCTAAGCTCGATGATCAGAGGCTCCGGAGCCACGTCGGGGCGCATGCTAAGCAATTGACCAAATTTTATGAATGTCGGGCCTAGCCGTTCAAGCACACTGCGAATGCGTTCCCATTGGTTCAGTTTTTCGCTCGAGCCATTGCCAAAGGCGCTGAGTATTCGCGGGGGCAGATCCAAGCGATGAAGCACATCGGCGTAACCATTTCGGGCCAGCACCGTGACGATCTCTTTTACTCGAGAAAAGTTGGAAAATAGATCGAAAGTCTTAATGGGAAATCTAGTATTCAGATTACAATGCCACATCGCTGCCCAATCAACAGTCGACTAGCAATGATCGCAGGAGTCGCCGGATGGCGATAACGTCATTCGGAGCCCGAATCTTCCAAAGATTTCAGCCGCGCTTCCAAATCGGCGACCTTGGTCTCCAGTTCGTCTATACGCTTCGATTGGTTAAACCCGGCCTTTGAGAGGAGCTCGTCGAACCTCTCCTGCAACTGAGTGGTGGCCGATTCGAACTCGCGTTTGCCATCTTCGGCGATTTTCTCTGCGGTTTCTTTGGCCTCGGTTGCAGACAGCTTCCCCTTGTCTACCAATTCACCCAAGGCCTCTTCCGCTTTTTCCTTGGTCAACGCGGCGGCTCCAGCGCCAGCAGGAGTTTTTCTTAATCAGGTCTATCATAACGCCCGTTACGCTAGTTGAAGAATGCGTCCACGGCAACCGATAAAACGCTAAGAAGCCTTCTAAGTTGCCTGCCCTCGGATAAGGCGCTCCACTTGAGCTTCCAATCATCCTATGCCTCTACCTCAAACTGAAACACGCTCCATTCTCTTTGTCTGCTGGGGAAACATCTGTCGATCCCCGAGCGCGGAAAACGTCATGCGCGAGCTGCTCGATGGATCCGGGCTTTCCTATGTTCGGTGCGACTCGGCAGGCACAATGGACGCCCATAGGGGCAATCCGCCCGATCCAAGAATGTCTGCCGCCGGAAAACGTCGTGGGCTTCCTATGACGGGAAGCGCCCGGGGCATAAAATCCAAGGATTTCCACGAGTTCGATTTAATTCTGGCCATGGACCAAGCCAACTTCGATGACCTGCGACGCCTTGCACCCAATGAAGCAAGCCTGAGCAGGGTTCGCATGTTTTGCGAATTCTGCCGGGAGTTTAACGAAACGGAGGTGCCTGACCCCTACTACGGTGGTCTTGACGGCTTCGAAAACGTGTTGGATCTCCTCGAGGACGGCTGTCGCGGCTTATTGGAGGAACTCCGCGGAAATCAACAACGACAGTCTGACGAATCGCATAGCTGATCGCTCAAGGCCAAATGAGTTTCTACGAATCCGTCGAAGTAGCGATCTCCGGTGCCATGGGCATCCCGTTCCGCATACTGGATCGTTCGCCTATTGGCGGCGGCTGTATCAACCTGGCGGAAAAGCTGGTGGGTTCGGGCAAGACGTTTTTTCTAAAAAAGAACCGAGCCTCCTTTTTATCTCAATTCGTTAACGAAGTCGCGTCGCTTCGGGAACTAGCCAATAGCAAAACCGTCCGAACGCCTACTCCCATCGCATCAGGAGTCGTTGGAGAAACATCGTACCTGGTATTAGAATACATACCAATTGGCAGGCCCGAAAAGAACGGCTGGAAACTTCTTGGAAAACAACTTGCCTCAATGCACCAAAACTTTGGGACGAGCTTCGGTTGGAATCGCGACAACGCTATCGGCTCCACTCCGCAGCGAAACACGCCCGGCAAAGATTGGATTGTCTTCTATCAGGAACATAGACTGGCATTTCAGCTGGAGTTGGCAGCCAAGAACGGATTCCAGCTTGCCGAGGCCCAAACTCTATTAAATTCGATTCCCCAATTTTTCGAGGATTACGATCCCAAGCCTTCTTTATTGCACGGAGACTTGTGGTCAGGGAACGTGTCCTTCGATCAAAATGGACAGCCCTTTGTTTATGATCCTTGTTGCTACTACGGCGATCGAGAGACCGATCTCGCTTTCACCGAATTTTTCGGCGGTTTCAATCCGGACTTCTACACGGCCTACAATGCCGCCTACCCTTTGGATTCTGGATACGAACTGAGAAAAACGCTGTACAATCTATATCACTGCTTGAATCACTACAACCTATTCGGTTCCCCCTACAACCGTCAGGCTGCCTCAATGGCCTCTGAGCTACTCGCCATAGCTGGATAGAGCTCGAACCGCGAGACATCGTTATCTCGTCAAGAATGGGTAAACCCGGTCGATTACTCTCAACAATCGTCATTCCCGCTCGCTTATCGGTCGAATTGTTACGCTAATCGCCATTAAAAATGTCACTGCTAGAAGCAATCCTCCTAGGAATTATCCAAGGCTTGACGGAGTTTCTTCCCGTCAGCAGCAGTGGCCATTTGGAGTTGGGCAAATCGCTCCTGGGCATCGAGGCGACCAGTGATGTCACCTTTACCGTTGTGGTTCACGGCGCCACTGTTCTGAGCACGATAGTAGTCTTTCATCGAGATATATTCGATTTGATAAAAGGGGTTTTGCAGTTTCGTTGGAATGAGCCGACCGACTATGTAGTTAAAATTCTGATTTCAGCAATCCCTGTCGTCGCCATCGGATTGCTTTTCAAAGAGGAAATCGAATCGCTATTCAGCAATAACGTCCTCTTAGTGGGTTGCATGCTTCTCATTACGGGTGGGATGCTCGCATTCACCTACTACGCTCCTCATGAAGGCAAGGAAGTCGGCAAATCAAAGGCATTCTTAATCGGGATCGCGCAAGCATTCGCCGTGCTGCCAGGCATTTCTCGCTCAGGATCGACCATCGCTGTGGCGCTACTATTAGGTGTGGACAAAAAGAAGGCGGCCCGCTTCTCCTTCCTGATGGTTTTGATCCCCATCATCGGAGCCAACGCCAAGGATATTCTAGATGGAGGACTGGCTAGCAGCAGTGTATCCACCATACCCTTATTAGTCGGATTTTTTGCGGCTTTCATCTTCGGAGTACTCGCCTGCCAATGGATGATCGCCATCGTAACCCGCGGAAAACTGATTCACTTCGCCTACTATTGCGGAATTGTTGGCTTCGGCTCCATCGCAGCCCACTTCATATTTCTCTAACCAATTCATCTGTTTTTGGCTCCTGCGATTCTCTCAAGCAATTTGAGCCGAGCGCTAGCCTTCGTCTCAAGGGGCAAGGCCATCTTAACCAGAACCAATTCCCCATTTCTGGCTTCTAGGCACCCCCAGCCTAAAGGCAGTTCACGTTCGCTACGAATCACGTTCTCGCTAACAACCAAATAGCAGTAGCGGGCACCTCCGTAGCGGGCGATCTTATCGAATTTCACCCTGCTCGAAACCTTTCTAGATAAGCGCATAAACTCCGCATTCAGCTTAAACCAGGTAGCGTGCCTCCAGCTGGAAAAATCGTAAGTGTCATACTCGGCAAATAGGGATTCGTTAAGCCGGCATTGCGGTAGATGCATGGATAGCAAATCGCGCAATCGTTGAATTCGTTGGCAGTGCCACTCCTTCATATTGAGGGCGCTAGATTCATTACCCGCATCTCTGAGGAAGTCTGAACGTGATTGTTTGCACTCCATCGCGAAGGTAGCGCCTGGTTCAGCGGATAAGCTTCTCAGCGATTGGTAACCCGCGACATCGACTCTAAAGTTCGAAAGAGGCAAGCGCACTTCGCTAGCGATAGCGCTGCAACCCTGCTCTTGCAACCAGCTACACACCAATCGCTTCAAATTTCTATGCTTATTGGACTCTGCCATCAGACTAGCCTAAGATAGCGGCTAGGACATCGATAGTCCTTCCCGCCTGGCTGTCTGATTATAGCCATCTGAATCTATGGAATTCCTAGGAACGAAAGGCGATTGCCTTGAGAGCGGGCGCGATCCAGGGTATGGTTGTTATGAAATTGGGATTCCTGGCCTCGAAGAACGGCAGTAACATGCAAGCAATAATCGATGCTTGCGAGGACGGTCGCATTCCCGCATCGCCTTCCCTATTGATTTGCAACAATCCCTCCACGTTCGCAGCTACTCGAGCTCGACAATCCGGTCTCGAAGTGGAAATCCTCAACGGAAAGACGCATCCAGATCCCGACGATCTGGACACTGCCATAAGGGACGCATTGCTCGCCCATCATATCGATCTTGTCGTCCTCGCTGGATACATGAAGCGGATTGGGCCGCGCACGCTTTCCGCCTTCGCCAATCGCATTCTTAATATCCATCCATCGCTTCTTCCAAAGTTCGGAGGGAGAGGAATGTACGGTCTCCGTGTTCACGAGGCAGTGATTCGCTCTGGAGAAATAGAAACCGGGGCTACCGTTCATTTGATCAACGAGAATTATGATGAAGGACCTATTCTCCAACAGCGATCAATACCGGTGCATTCCCATGACACGGCCGAATCGCTGCAGCAACGGGCTCTCGAACTAGAACATAGTCTTTATCCGGATACAATATCCAGGATCGCCAAAGGAGAAATCGTTTTGCCAGGCAATTGATGTGTCCAGCTTACTAGATTTTCTGGAATCCATTTCGGCAGTCCTGGCGTTAATCCCTTCGCGCCCTTGACAGATATAACAAGAATGCTACCTTCGCAAACTTCTTGTAGATGCCAACATTGGCCATATCCGTAATCGAATCCAAAACCAACTTTCCATGAAAGGCTATCGTCCTCCCGTTACTTCCTGGCGAGCATTCGTTAACTGTGAACAAATCGGCTATAGGTTCTCCACAAAAGCGGAGGCCGAAGATGCTGCTCGATCCTATATCGAGTCGCGAAGCGAATCGGAATCTATGGCGGTCCCCGTCATGGTCATACGCCCTTCCTACTCTCCGGTAAATCGAGCCGTTTTGGACGAAACGCCAACGCCCGACTTGGCTACATCCTAAACATCAGTCATGGAGGCCTCCCCGCCCCTAGGGCCACCGAGAATCGAACTCAGATCTAACGTTTAGGAAACGCTTGTTCTATCCGTTGAACTATGGCCCCAGCGGGGAATGGAGCCGAGGCCCCATTCAATCGCCAGGGTTTTGCCTCAACTTGCTCCCTCTGTAAAGTCAGACTTCCCGAGAAAATCCCGTTTTCCACTATTGACAAGGCACTCGACCAGCGTACGGTCCCCCCTTCCAATGAGTAGCGAAACACCAAACCGGAGCCTGACGCCGCAAGAGCTGGATTTTACCCATGCTCACATCATGAGCCGTTACGTCACCGAAACCGGCAAAATTTTGCCCCGGAAAATCACTCGTCTATCAGCCAAGCAGCAACGCAAGATCAACAAGGCGATCAAGCGCGCTCGCAATATGCTGATGATGCAGTAAGGCGCTAACGCCGTAGACGCCACGGTCGTCCCCGGCCAAAAGGCCCCAAGGATCAGTGGCTAGATTACTGAAACCTACCGATGAAAACTTGCGCTTTTTGCGCGAGTTTTTGCTTTCTGGAGGAGTTGCCGCCCTGCCGACGGAAACCGTTTATGGCCTGGCCGCCAATGCCCTGAATCTAGAGGCCTGCCAAAGGGTCTTCGATATAAAGAATCGCCCCTCCATCGACCCTCTGATCTGCCATGTACCTGGATTCTCGGGAATCGAGACCTACTGCGACACGAATTCGGCAGCGGAAATTCTTAGCGACGCCTTTTGGCCAGGTCCCCTGACGATCGTACTAAAGAAAAAGCCCATCATTCCCGATATCGTCACGGCTGGCCTTGATTCGGTCGCTATTCGCTGCCCTAGCCACCCAGACTTTAGGCGGCTCATAGTCGACTGCCCGTTCCCTATCGCCGCGCCTAGCGCGAATCCGTTCTCCTACATTAGCCCCACCCGAGCTGACCATGTGAACGCCAATCTCGGGGAAAAGATCGAGTACATCCTAGACGGAGGGCCTTGTTCTTTAGGGGTCGAATCCACGATTATTGATGCGAGAGACCCAGGGCGGCCTAAAGTACTTCGGTACGGAGCATTGCCCTTGGAGGATATCGAAAACGCGCTGGACTGCCGCATTGACGCGCCAGCGCCCACGTCGAAATCGGTTCAGATCGCTCCCGGGTCTCTCCCCAAACACTACAGTCCTCGAACCCCTGTGGAACTTCGAGCCGAACCGATCTCGGAAAAGGAGCTCCAAGAATCTGATTCGAAAGTCGCCTTTTTACTTTTGCGAAAGCCAAGCCACGGAACCGCTTCAAACATCCACTGGCTATCCGAAACCGGCAATCTCGATGAGATCGCCAGACAGCTATATGCCAAACTCCGCGAGGTCGATACAGAGGAATATGAGAAAATCGTCGCCGAGGAAGCTCAGGAGCTAGGACTTGGGCAGGCGATAAACGATCGATTGCGGCGAGCGTCCCACCTCTAGCTAGCGGTTAAGTAGCTAGTAGAGCAGAGAAGCGGACAGGCGAATAATCTGCTCGGCTTCGTCCTCGTTCAGGCGATTCAAGCTGCCGCTACGAAAAACATAACCACCAGAAAACCGAATCGACTGCGTTGGCGAGAAGACGACTGCCACCTCGCCACTGTCGATTTCTATATCTTTGCCAAACTGCGGTTCGAGCTGAATCCAGCTTCGAGAAACTCCATAATACGCGGACCACATATCCGACAAGGTGGCGTCTCCTGAAACGGATACCGTTTCGGAATCGATAAAGTCATTTACTAGCAGAGATGGACGGGTGGATCGGTTGAAAGTCAACGAGTACTGATTGTCCGAACTCGCTTGCCAAACCAGGGCCGCATCAAGATCCACCGAGGATTCGCTTCTTCCATCCATTTGGGAAAACCGTTTTCCCGCCGTAATCTGACCATAAAGTTCATCACCAAGTTCTCCCCCCAAGCCCACTTTGGCGGATTGCTCGAACGACTGGGCGTTCTCTCCTTTTCCCACCATTCGAGAAGAATTGAACTCTACGCCCGCAATCAAGTCCGCGCTTTGATTCAATCCCATTCTAAGCTCTACGGGAAGATTCGTTTGCTCCAGAATGGAGGGGTTCGACCCTTCGACCACGGCCGATCCGTACTGCAGAGCAGTCGTCATTTCGAACCGCTGTCCCTGATCGAATTCTCGTGTTACCAGGGCTTGAAAACGAGTCCCATCCAATAGCCGAGCTCGGGCCATACGCTCTGGGTCAGACCAGGGCGAAGTCCGCAAGCGGTAGCGAACTTCTGCGACAACCGGAAAATCTGAAGCCTTACGGTCATAATCAGCGAAAAACTTGGATTGGGACCACAGGGCGTCAATCCGATGCCGCAGCGCCATCGGCAGTCCCGATGCCTTAGCGGACTTGTAGTTCGGAGGCGAAGCATGCTCTAGATCTCGATCAAAGGAGTACTCCAAAACGGGCACTACATATTCCCTTTCCTCTTGACCCCGAACCGCTTCCAACTCCTGGCCACCAGGATCGGCAAACGCGGTGACTCCGCCTAAAAGCAGGCAAGCGAGACCCAAAAGGCCACGCGGGATTGTCAGCGCTGGAGGAAGCGTCTGCATTTTGTACTAGTTTCTAATCCGGATTCGTTTGAAAGTTGGCCCTCTCAAACAAACAGGTTTCCCCTCCTAACTCAAGCCATTATACGAATTATGTCCTCGCCGGGATCAAGAGTTGTAAAATTCAACCCGTTTCTTCGACCTCTTCGCTCGTTTCCCCCTCGGACAATACCTCAATTGAAGCGGCAATAACTCTCCGGTCATCCACGTTACCGACCGTTATCTGGAGGCGATCTATCCTGAAAACCTCATTCAAGTGGGGCATACGGCCCAACTTTAATGTAATGTAGCCTCCAAACGTCGAGACTTCCTCCGACTCTAGCTCAACGCCAATCTCTTCGGCAACGTCATGCAAGGGTGTCAGACCGTCGACCAGAAACGCGTTTTCCGCCAACCGGGAAATCATCTCTTTGTCCAAATCGAACTCGTCTTGGATCTCGCCTACCAACTCCTCTAAAACATCTTCGAGTGTGACCGCGCCCACAGCCCCGCCGAATTCGTCGATCAATAAAGCGAAATGCTGTTTCTGCTTGAGAAACTCTTGCAGCACGGCTTCGAGCGGTTCGTCAGTTGAGAAGCGGGAAATAGGCCGCTTCAGCTCGTTTAGATCAATCTCTTCTGTTGCCTTTCCCGTTCGGAAAACATCCTTGATATGGACAATCCCGATACACCGGTCCAAATCGCCTTCACAAACAGGGAAACGCGTATGGCCTGTTTCTCTAGCCACTCTAATGTTCTCTTCAATGGAATCCTCCACATCGAAGAACCTCAACTGATTCCGGGGAATCATAATATCATGAGCCACTCGTTTTCGCAGGTCCATGGCATTGTTCAGAATGCTTTCCGTGACTTCTGGAAGCTCTTCTCCGCTACTCACTATAGAACGTATTTGAGAATCAACTTCGATAGAATCGAAGTCCGATTTAGGTTCGTAGCCAAGAATCTTCAATAACGCCTCAGCAATTCGGATACAGGGGCCGTAAAGAGGATAGGATGCAGTCTTGAAGAGACCAAGTGGAAGAGCAGTCGCCTTAAGGACGCCAACAGAATTCTGCATCCCTATCGCTCGAGGAACGATTTCCCCAACCACGAAATGTATTCCGATAGCTAGAATGAGCCCAAAAACAATGCCGACCCGAACCTGGTAATCGGCAAACAAGCCTAGCCAATCAAGAGCCGCGAGAGCCAGCGGAACGGACAGGACCCCGACTGCTATCGAACAGAAAGTCATTCCAAATCGTATCACCCTTAGGCTGCCGCTAAGATCATCGAGGAGGGCCGCAATGCGTCTCGAGTCCTTGGCTTGATCCTCCTTGTCCGTTCCGAATCGCGTGAAACGCAGCTTTATCAGACTGAATTCCGTGGCTACGAACATAGCGTTTGCGAAAAGAAACGCGATTGCCGCTACCCCGAAGAATATCAACTCATTCGACGAAAAATTCACCCGCTAACGTCAAAGATACACACTTCTAACAGCATGAAGCGAGCGAGCCTATCGGTTCAAGTAAGAATTGAGGGAATCAATCGCCCCCTCGTTCTCTTCCTCTGCTCCCACGGATACGCGAATCCACTCTTTCATTCCGTAGGGCGCCAATGGACGGATAATCACCCCTTCTTTTTGCATCCATTCGAACGCATCGACTCCATCTCCCACTCTTGCGGTAACGAAATTCGCCGAGCTTTCGATGTATTCAATACCTAATGACTGCAGTTGTTTTTCAAGCTTCGATCGTTCTCTGTAGTTTACCTTTCGGCAATCCTCAATCCATTGCCCATCCTCCAGAGAGGCCAGAGAGGCAGCCTGGGCAACCGCATTCACATTGAAGGGCTCCCGAACTCGATTCAGCAAGGCTACGAGTTCTGGGTCCCCAAATCCATAACCGATTCGCAAGCCTGCCAGGCCGAATATCTTGGAGAACGTTCGCGTACAGAAGACCCGTTTTCCCTGGGCAATGAGCGGACGCAAATCAGGCGGATCATCCAAGTATTCTGAATACGCTCCATCAAAAACTAGCAATACGGAATCGGGGAGAGATTCCACAAGTTCAATGATTTCCCGATTCGCATTTGCGGACCCGCTCGGGTTGTCCGGGCTGGCTAGAAATACGACCTTCGTTCGATCCGATACGGCGTCCAGCATCCCTCTCAAATCGTGCCGGTAATCCTTCGTTGGGACCTCGACAACTTTTCCGCCGAATAGCAAGGTGACCAACTTATAGACAATAAAGGCTCCCTGTCCGATTACTACTTCGTCTCCTTGTCCGATAAAGGCATGGCCTATCAGTTCAAGAATCTCATTCGACCCATTCCCGACAATCAGCTGATCGGCTTGTAAGCCCTGCCATTTCGCCAACGCATTGATAAGCTCGTAACATCCACTATCTGGATACAAATGGATCTCTTCCAGAGCCGCTTTCCCCGCGGCCAATCCCTTAGGAGAGGGGCCCAGAGGGTTCTCGTTGGATGCCAGCTTGATGATCGAACGCGAATCGAGCCCGAGCTCTCGCGCGACATATTCGATTGGCTTTCCTGGATGATAGACCGGCTGCGAAAGCAGCTCGGGTTTAACCAATTTCGAGTATCCAGACATTTGTACCTATCCCAAAAACTACCTTAAGCCCCGTTACAAGGGAAATGACTTCCAATCAATGACGGATAGGGCTCGTCTAATCGATGTATCGGCTCGGGCTAAAACGCAAGTAACGAGAAAACCCGGGCGAATCCCCATCCGCCCGGGCCCTCCTCTAGTTTTCTGGGTTCCTCAAATCCACTCCAGAAAAGTCTTTCCTCTTCCCACCTTGTATAGTTAGACGAACAAAAGCTTACTTTGAATGAGACCAACTTGCCCGATTTAGGTTTCACTATCGGGAGGTATTTGCCAAAGCTGTTGAGAGGCATGACATTAGGCAGGAATCGATAATTGTGGAAAATTTCGGCAGATTCGTTTTATTCGCCTTTTGAAACACCCCGACCTTATCGGCTCTCTATTCGCAGCTCCATGAACGACAAGGCAACAAACTCGCCGCTCGCCAGGTCCTTTTTATGGCTCGGCCTCACCGTAACCCTGTTCTTCATTCTCTACATCGGTCAGAAACTGATCATCCCCTTGATCTTGGCCGTCTTCATCTGGTACCTGATCAACGCTTTGTCTTTCGCAATCAGGAAAATAAAGATTCGCGAACGAAGCCTACCTGCGCCCCTTCGCTACATTGCCTCAGTTGCGATAATCGTCGGTATACTGAGCATATTTTTCAACCTTATCACCCAAAACGTCAGCGCCGTCGTTCGCGTCGCTCCTCAGTATCAGGCCAAGATTGGACCACTAATAGACAAAGCATACAGCTGGTTCCCATTCGAGGAACCGCCGCCTATTCGAGAATTCGTCGGGCAATTCGACTTTGCCAATATGGTTAGAGAGGTGGCGGCGGCATTGGGCACGCTAGCCGGTAACGCCGGATTGATCAGCATTTACGTGATCTTTCTTTTTCTGGAGCAGCGGAGCTTCAACCCGAAGATCAAGGCCATCACCGCAAGCAATCTCCATGAAAACGAAGTCGCGAAAATCATCGAGGAAATTGACAAGGACACTCGCACCTACATTGGCGTAAAAACCTTCACCAGCCTGACAACCGGATTCATCAGTTGGGGAATTATGGCGGCGGTAGGATTGGATTTCGCCACTTTCTGGGGAATGCTGATATTCTTTTTCAATTATATCCCGACGATAGGCTCGATTCTCGCGACCGCATTCCCCTCAATCCTGGCCCTGATCCAGTTCGATAGTCCATTGCCCATTATAACTGTGATCGGCGGCATCACAGCCACCCAGATGATGATCGGAAGTTTCCTAGAGCCTCGCTTACTTGGAAGCTCGCTGAATTTGAGCCCCTTGGTTATCCTGCTATCCCTCGGCCTGTGGGGCTCCCTCTGGGGAATTCCTGGGATGTTCCTTTGCGTACCGATTACCGTGATAGCGGTGATTATCCTCTCCCATTTCCCGCAAACGCGCCCCATAGCCATTCTCCTCTCTGGAGATGGAAACGTTAAAGGGCCGGAAAACCGGATCTAGTCGCAGTATTCCGCCATATCGTATAGCTCGGGGTCCCGCTTCGGTCCTAGAAGATGCTTCCGCAGCTTCTTGAGGCGGCCGCCCTCCTCACCATCGAGATCATCCCCGAGATCGTCGAGGGCATCGCCAAATTCCTCTTCCAGCTGTTCCGGATCTTCTCCGGCCTCCAATCGGGCGACCATTTCTTCCATTTCTCCTGGCAGCTTCTCGCCCGTCAATGACGCCATCTTTCGCATTAAGTGGGCCATCTGTTTTGGATCGGGATTATCTTCGTCGAATCCCGCCATATCCTTTTCTAGTTCCGCCATCATGCGTTCCATCTTGGCATCATCCATTCCCTCCATGGGATCGTCCTCCGAAGGGTCCTTGGCCTTTCCCACAAAAGCGAATCCGGAAACCTGCTTCTCCATGCTGTAATTAGCATTATCCGGGCATTTCGGCACTGCATCTTTCAAGGCTAGCGATTTGGCCAGAAACGAGTAGATCGTATTGTTTTCCTTACAATAGAATTCGTAGATCGGCATGGGAATCTGCAAATCGATCGGCTCCGTCTTGGCAATCGAAAAAGCCTGCCTATTCGCCAAAGTCGGTAATTACATCCTCAATACACCGCAGCTCTGAAGCGTCGAAATAGGCGTTGATTTTCGCGATTACCTGCTGAAGCAGTCCATCCGGGCACGAGGCCCCGCCCGTCAAAAGGATTTTCAGGGGTCGCTGGTCCCGGGGCAGAAAGGGACGCGACTCCAATCTACCTTGTTTCGAATTTGAAGGGTCGTAGGGGAACACGAAATGCTCGATACGATCACGGGAAAGAATGTTGGCCTCCGATTGAATGTAGAATGCCTTATCGCCGAAGACTTCCTGACAAAGTCGATACAACTGGTAGGTGTTGGAGCTATTTCGTCCACCAACGACTATCGCTACATCAGCCTTCTCCTGAATAGCTGCCGACAAAGCGTCCTGATTCACTTGAGTCGCGTAGCAAAGGGTATCGCCTTTGCTACTCATCGCCATATGCTCCTTGATGTGGGCAGATCCGTAACGCTCCCGCAACGCCTCTTCAAGCCTTTCGATGATTCTTAGCGTTTCGTTTCGCAACAACGTCGTTTGATTGACAATAGCTAGTTTGGAAAGGTCCCGATCGGTATCGAAATTTTGGTTGCATGTACTCTCAAAGGACTCGAAGAGTTTCTGACGCTCAGCTGAGTCCGTCGCCACAATCACAGAAGCCAATCTCTCAGCTTCACACATATCCCGAACGATGATTGACGGAGCGTATTTCACAGTGTTCGAAAAGGTCGCCTTCGTCTCTTCGTGCTCCGCTTTCCCGTGAATCACGACCGTGTAGCCCTGTTCGCCAAATCGCTTTGCCGCCTTCCAAACTTTCTCGACTAGCATGCACGTGGCATCGTAGGAGTTAAGAGGAAGGCCCTTTTCAATTAGCTTCACCTTGTCCTCGTCGCGGGCCCCGAATGCGGGAATAATCACGATATCCCCATCATTCAAAGAGTCCCAATAGGGCTTGCCCGACTCCGGGTCCATCGCCGCTTCCCCTTTATCGCTCTGCAAATAGAGAAGCCCTCGCTCATTGAGATCCTCGTTGACGAACGGGTTGTGTATCAGCTCGCTCAACATGAATACTCGACGGCCCGGATTCGAAGCGATCGTTTCATAAGCCCTCTCGATGGCGTTTTGCACTCCCAAGCAAAAGCCGAAATGACTCGGGAGCAAGTACTCGACCGCGCCAAAATCCAAGCTAGCCGGACTGGAAGCGGACCGTTCTTTTGATCGCTTAACTGCTTTGATCGCCTCGCAAAGTTCGCTGTGGTAGAGCGCTTGGGAGCTTTCATCAATATGGTACACCTGACGATTCCGCTGCTTCTCTGTCCGAAAACGGTAGATATAATCAGTCTCCTTGAACCGTAAATAGGGAATGCGAATAGCATGCGAGCGAATGATCGGAAGATCTTTCGCCAGTTCGGGCGACAGGCGGGAAGATGCCTCTTGAGAGGCGATTTCATCGATCGCAAGGGCGTCTAAACCTTCATCCGCCAACTGCGGCGGGAGATCAAAACCTTCGAAATTGGCAAAGAAAAGCTTATCGCCATTTTCACCAACGATGGGCACAGGAGACCCGCCATCCGCTTCCACGAGCTGCAACGCCACGGGCTCCAAGTCGCCGAGGACGTCGAAATAGACTTCTCCATCAGGGGGCTCAACCCGCCTCAAGATCGCCTTATTGTTTCCCAGAAATAGGTAAAGGCGATGGCGGGGATTGTCCGATTGATATGGGCCCGGCTTAGCAATCATTAAACCTTATCCCAAATCTTATTCCGGACGCTGTTGCGAGCGAATACCGCTTATCAATCAATCCGTACTATTAGCTGGATTTCCGCCGAGTAACTGGAGATCGTCTCAGATTCAACATGGCAGAAGCCTCTCCTCAATCGAAGAACGGCAAAAGATGGGCCCTAACAAGATCACTCGATCTCTTCCCTCTCCGAAAAACAACCGCGGGCTATAGCGCATCTCACCTAACCGCGGATTCCCGAGCAGCTCTCAATGTCGCGCTGCTTGCCTTCCCCCAAGGGATAGCCTACGCGGTCATCGCCGGATTGCCCTTATCGTACGGCCTATTCGGATCCGCAGTCGCCTCAATCGTCGGGATGCTCTTCGCAGGTTCGCGATTTATCGTCCTGGGGCCTACCAATGCCACTTCAGTTATGGTCATGAGCTCATTCGCCGCGATCGGGCTGTCAGGGGAAAGCGCAGTCGAGCACCTCTCTCTACTTCTGGTGATGGTCGGCGTTTTTCTAGTGATTGGAGCCTACTTGCGAATCGCCACATTAATCCAATACATTTCCCGCTCCGTCATAACCGGATACATTACCGCCGCCGCCGCCCTAATCATAGCCAACCAAATAAAGAAGGCTCTCGGTTTCGAATTCTCCGCTGATGCGCCGGCAACCACTTTCTTTGAAGTCGCCAACCAAACCTTTATGGGCTTAGGAGGCACGCATCTTCCAACTCTTGCCCTCAGTATCGTAACCGCCGCGATTTATCTGCTCTTGAAACGCTACGCTGGCGCCCTTCCCAACGTCGCCCTTACGCTTACCCTATCGTCGTTGATCGCCTTCATCGCTCAGAAAATCTCGCCCGAGTTGCATGTAGCTCTCATGCCCAGCCTCAATGTATCCGAGTGGGGATTCTCAGCGCCTAAGGCAAATTTCGATTCGATAAACCTTCTGCTCACCCCTGCCATGGCGATAGCCCTTCTTTGTGTTCTGGAAGGAAACTCCATCGGCAAATCTCTTGCTGCCCGTGACGGGGACCGTTTGAACAGCAATCAGGAAATGCTTAGTTCCGGGATGGCCAATATCGCTTGCGGGCTCCTCTCAGGCATGGCGGCCTCTGGATCGCTCACGCGATCTCAATTAAATTCGAGCAGCGGGGCCAAAACGCCAATCTCCAGCTTGTTCTCAGGACTCATAGTGCTAGCCGGCGCATTTGCTCTAGCTCCATTGATTGGATACATTCCGAGCGCTTCGCTCGCTGTTGTAGTAGTCGTAATCGGAATTTCGCTACTGAACGCCCACCAGCTTCGGATGGTAATGAAAACGACCAAATCCGACAGCATCACATTCTTCGTTACCTTCATAACCGGACTGGTTTTCGCCCTCGATTTCGCGATCTATGTAGGAGCCGCTTGCTCAATCGCCCTTTTCATCAAGAAAGTTGCCAATCCCGAAATCGTGGAATACGCTTTCGACAATAAAGGCCAGCTTGGAAAACTGCGAGAAAAGGAGGAGCGGGCGGACCTCGAGGTGTCTATTGTCCACGTCGAGGGAGAACTCTTTTTCGGAGCCGCCGAGCTTTTTCGCGATCAAATGCGCCGGGTGAGCGACGCGGGAAATCTGAAAGTAGTTATCATGAAACTACGCAATGCCCACAACCTGGATGCCACTAGCTGCATGGCTCTCGAGGAGCTGATCAAATATATGAACGAGCGAGACCGCATTCTCTTAGTCAGCGAAGTACGTCCGGATACGATGCGTATTCTCAAAAATTCGGGGCTCGTGGATATCATCGAGACCAGGAACCTCTTTCCCGACGAGGAATCCAATCCCACTTTATCGACCGCCAAGGCCCTCAAGCGAGCAAAGGAAATCATCGGCGACCGGGACACCAAAGTCTCGATTTACGCCAAGGGAAAGCGGTAAGGCTGGCGAAAGCTTTCGCCATTAAGGTGTAACGGAGATCCAAGGAGCCATAGAACCTTCCTGTGCTCTTTCTCAATCTAGAAGAAATGGGCGAGGTCTATTGTTTCGACCCGAACGAAAAACTGCTCAACAGCACTTGCTTTCGCTTACCGCTGGACAAGGTATACTCGAGCTCGATCTTGCGGGTCGTTATCCTGACCATAGGCCACTACCAAATCGCAGCCCATCCATGTAGCCATGAATAGAACTAGCGGTCTGAATACGCCCACCATCGAGTCCCTCATATCGTATAGGATTCTAGGCTAACCATCTTCTCCAGCAATTTGCAAAGTTCGCATCCGTTACATTCCCGCGCTGACGATCGGACCAACGGAAAATTCGCATTTAGGCTCATTGAATTAGCTTTTCAAGCCCTCGCGAGGCGCGTTACCGTCCGAGACGTTTTCAAATCACACCCCACCTCGATTTTATGGCTACAATAGAACTGAAACCCAAGGTCCAATTCGGAATCGTTCCGACTCACATCAAGTTCGTTGGCGGACTCGTTCCCGATGAGAATGGGAAACTCCCCCGCGGGGAAGACGGGCGCCTCCTAGTCAATGCGGAATTGGAACGCATAAATGAACAGTCTAAGGTCCGTCCGAATTGCTCGCAAACCGCTTTGTTTCCCGGGGCGGATGAGGATGATCTAAGCGAAATGCTTGCCGGGTTCAAGGACCTCGGTCTCACCCCTCATGTGATCATGATGGTGGCAGGCGGAAACCCCATGGATCCCGCTGATGAAGACAAGATCGCCCCAGGATTACTGGCAGGGCTAGAGGCTGCCAAGAAGCATGGTATCGAGCACGTTTCGTCCACTTCACTTGAGGAATGGATGCAGCCCGACAAACAAGAGCTCACCGGCAAGGATTTCGATGATGCTGTAGCCCAACTCGTGAAACTGCACACCCGAGTTTGCCGCGAGGCCGACGTACTAAATAGCTGCATAAAAGCTTGGCACTTCGAATTCCTGCGCGGAATCGAATTCAAGACTTTCACCGATATCCGCAAAGCTTGGACGGTGACTAAAGCCGCCAACGAGGCGATCGGGCAGCCATTCTTCAAAGTGCTCGTCGACGCGGCCCATTGTGGCGACTCCGACTTAAGCATGGAAGAGAACGCCGCAGTCATCGAAGAGATGGGCAGGGAAGACGGATTTAGCATGTTCCACGCTTCTGCGAAGACGACCCGCGGTTGCCTTTCAACCGACGATGGATGGGTTGGCAACTTGCTCACCGCTTGCGCGGCAACCGGAAAACTGGAGATCGTACTGGTGGAGCTATTCCATCATGAGGATCCCGCCCTCGCCGGACTGCGCGAAGCCGATCCTCGCCACGGGATCGATACCACCGATGGAAGAACCTACACGGAGGCGGTTTGCGATGGACTAGAATCCGTCGCCCGTCGTCTCAACAACCTCGTGAACCGAGGCATTCTAAAGCAATAGGCCGCTCAACCATAACTAGCCATTCGAGCTTCGACATCTGCCATGAAATCGATAAATCGCATCTTACTCCTATTAACAGTGATTGCCACTTCGACGGCCGTAGCCGATTGGCCTCAATGGCGCGGTCCTGCGGGAACAGGAATATCGACAGCTACAAATCTTCCGACAACCTGGAGCGAGGATAGCAACGTTGCCTGGAAAATCAAGATGCCAGCCTGGAGCGGGTCCACACCAATTGTTGTCGGGGACCGCGTGTTCGTCATGTCACCTTCTAAACAGGTCAAGAAAGCGAATCCGGAACCGGAAGAAGTCCAAGCGCCTCCTACACGAGGTCCCGGGAATCGGGGCCAAGGTCAGGGTGGGCAACGACCGAGACGGGGCGGAGCCCCAGTCGGAGTGGACGGGCCAGGTGGAGACGAGCTTTTGATGCTTTGCCTGTCTAGGGATAGTGGAGCCGAACTTTGGAGAGCCCAAATCGACCAAGGCAACGAGCTAAAGCGCAAGCAAAACAATAGCTCGCCCTCCCCGGTGAGCGATGGAAAGCATGTTTGGGCGGCAACGGGCAATGGCGTGGTTGCCGCTTACACCATTGATGGTCGCAAACTTTGGCAGAAAGATCTTGAGGAATTGTACGGTGAATTCGGACTGAACTGGGGCTTCGCCTCATCGCCTCTCCTTTATAAAGGTATGCTCATATTCGGAGTCGTGCGAGGCCAGAATACGGAAGCTCCCGGATACGTTGTCGCTTTCAATGGAGCTACCGGAAAAGAGGTTTGGAAAGTGGATCGACCTACCGATGCACCATACGAATCAAAATTTGCTAACACGACTCCCATCCCGGTGAAAGTGGATGGAAAAACTCAGATAGTTGTCTCTGGTGGAGCTTACGTTACCAGCCACGATCCTAATTCCGGCAAAGAAATCTGGCGCTCGGGCGGCCTGAACCCTGAAAATTCGAGAAACTATCGAATTATCGCTTCGCCGGTCGCCGCGAACGGTATCGTCTACGCGCCATCGAGAAAGACGCCTCTGCTTGCGATTAAAGCTGACGGAAAAGGCGATGTTACGGAGTCCCACTTGGCTTGGAAAATGGAGGACCGAGCAGGTCCCGACGTTCCCACTCCCATTTCTGATGGAACCTACTTTTATGTTCTCAACGATTTCGGACAGATTTCCTGCTTCAATGCTGAAACCGGAGCTAATATCTGGGGGCCCGAAGAAACAGGAATCGGACGTGTCAGCTCGTCGCCCCTATTGGCCGATGGAAAACTCTACTTGGTCAGCGAAACAGCAGAAGTGGCCGTCGTGCAAGCCGGTCCCGAATACAAGCTACTAGGAGCCAGTTCTCTCGACGGCAGCTACACGCTTTCATCCCCCGCTGCCGCCGGAGACCAAATCTTCTTCCGTACTGGCGAACACCTCTACTGCCTCAGCAAAGGGTAAACCAAAACGTAGCACGGCCCTTTAGCTCGCGCAAGGTGGCACAAGCTTCCAGCCTGTGTTCGCTGAAAATTACACAGGCAGGATGCCTGTGCTACTGCTGAAACCGAAATCACGGGAATGTGCCGCGCTACGAAAGGAATAATTAAACCTTCCGCCTTGATCCTTACGCCTTAACTAGAACCGCCAATCCAATCGTACTCCGTAAGCTTCTGGATCTCCAGGCGTGCCGGCGAAAATCTGTGGATTGATGAAGGTGTAATAGAACTCGTCGCCCAGGTTCTCGCCGTAGACGACAACCGTGAATTGCTCGTTTCGGAAACCGATTTGAGCATCGTAAACTTCGTAACCGCCTTCACGGAACAGGCCGGCATTCGATTCATCGAAGAAGGTTTCGCCCACGCTACGGAACGTCCCCTGAAGGAAGAAGCCATTTGCGAAGCTATAGCGAGCCGATCCGCGAATGGTGTATTCCGGCGTGAACGGCACTTCCAGGCCTCCCAAATCCGCTCCACTAAAGGGATCGATGTGACGATCGAACGTTACGTCGTTGAAGCCAAGCCCTCCCTCGAGCACGAAACTGGGTATGGGGCGCCAAACGATTTCCGATTCGATTCCTTGAGACGAAACCTTGTCGGCGTTGATTACTAAATAATCCGTGGACTGAGGGACAGATCGCTCCAACTGATAATCATCGATACTGATATCGAACCCGGTGATACGCAGCTCGACCGTGTCATCGACTGCCGCAAAGGCGAAACCGATCTCGTTGGACCAGGAAGACTCGTCCGCGAAAGCAGCCATCGAAGGCATATTGATAAAAGCGCTATATCCCCTCGGCTTGAATCCAGTCGCTGATCGACCAAAAACGGAGACGTATTCGCTCAAACTGAAATCGAACCCCGCGCTAGCCGAGAGGTAGGTGTTGGATTGATCATCAATCACTGGAGCAACGCCAACGGGAGACGTTTTCGATCGATCAATCGACGTATCCGTTTCTTGAGCGCGAACACCAACATCGAGAACGAAATCCTCGGAGATGCTGAAGAAGGCGTGCCCAAAGGCTGCGATCTCCTGCTCGTCGATGGAGAAAGTCGTATCCTCTGTGAATACCGGGAAAAATGGTGGCGCCGGGAAAACGCGAGTCGTGTCGCCACTGGTGTCCTTATCCATGAAAAAGATTCCTGTTCTCCAATCGACAAGATTGCCCTGCCCGTCGGATTCCCAGCGAAACTCCTGAGTGATCAAGCTCTGGTCCTGCTGGATCCAAGAAGTCGATATCGGATCGGGACTGAGGTCCAGGTCGACCGTAGACGGATCGAGCTCCCAGTCTTGAACCGCGGTAATCGACTTGAATACTCCCGCACCGAGTTCCCGATCGAAGTGCAGCGAGATCTGGCCCCGCTCGATTTGCGTTTCCCCTTCTAGATCCGAGCCGACTGCGAAAGGGTCCGGGCTAAACAAAGAAGATAGGCGCTGGCTACCATCGTTGATGTCCTCCTTGACCAGTTTCAAGCGGGCATTCCATTCGCCTGGCGAGAAAAAGAGGCTATAGTGAGCGCCGCGAGCTTCTCGCGAATCGGTTTCCCGTCCCAACGAGGCGTTCGTAATGTATCCGTCGCGCTCGTTGTGATAAACCGTTAGGCTGTGGGCCACGTCAGATCCTGAAATGGGTCCAGAAACATTGGCCCTAAACATCCGCTTGTCGAACGACCCTGCTTCCAAGCCAACCTCTACACGTTGTTCTTGCATGGGCTTCAAGCTGTTGATCTCAATCACGCCCGCAGGCCCATTGCGGCCAAAAATCGTTCCTTTTCCGCCTCTGTGAACTGTCAATGCATTGCCGGAAAGCAGCTCGGACGAATAGGTGAATACGTCCCCTGAGGGCACATCATCGATGTACTGAGCCACGCCTGCCGGGCTGAAAAAGAGGGTGTTTCCCATTCCCCTAAGCAAAATGGAATCGCCGTAGCCTCGGGTCTCGCTCGAAGCTACGAAAAGATTAGGTGCCAATCCGGTCGTCTCCTGGACCGATTGCATTTGGTACAAATCGACCGCTCCCGTAGTAAATGCGCTAGCGGGACCGGCCTTTTCCGAAAGCGAATCGCCCGCGATCACCCGAATAGGAGATAATTCGTAAATTTCGGAATCTTCAGAGCCGCTTTGGCCCAAAGCCAGCACGCAGCCACAGGAAAATGCAGCGAAAAACGTCAAATTTTTAAGCATGACAGAGAATAGGGTGTAGCAATTCATGTAGTTGAAGGGATTTTCCCGCTCAAACAACGAAAAAGGACAATCCGTTACAATTCTCGCCAATTTCCATGTGGAAGTGACTCTTCCAAGCACGCCATCTAATCAAACATCCTTTATGAAAGCAAAGAAGCCAATCATTGCCCTTGCCCTGCTGACACTCGCCCCAGCGCTCATCGCGGACCTTACATCCTGGAGAACGAGTCGCAACGGCGTCTACGAAACCGCCAATGCTCCCACTGAATGGCGATCAAAGCTCCTTTACGAAACGCCTTTACCTTCAAAGAGTAATGGAACGCCCATACTGGTCGAGGATCGCCTCATTTTCACCGCTGAACCCGCTTTGCTCATTTGCGCTGATCGCGACACCGGTGAAATCATCTGGGAACGCTCCAACGATCTGATGGAGCTCAGCAACCTCAGCGATCATAAACGCGATGCCCTACAAGCTCACAAATCCCGCATAGCCGATGTCGAACGAAGCATCCAAAAATCGCGGAGCGATGTCCGCCGACTGGAACGGACGCTGGACCGCGACCCTGACAACCAGGAGGTCAAGACCCGACTCGAGGGCGTGTATAAAAAGAGCCAAGCCCTCAACGCTGAATCGGCAGCCCTGATAGCCGATCCAGAGTTTCGCCAATTCGTCCAGCCATCCGCCCACAATACGAACGGCTATAGCTCTTACACTCCCTACTATGATGGGAAACGACTCTATGCCGTTTTCGGCCTCGGCGTCGTCGTCGCCTATGATCTGGATGGCAATCGGCTCTGGTCGAAATTCATCGAGCATCCTGACCACCGCTGGGGAGGGGCCACTATGCCGCAAATCGTGGATGAGAAGCTCATCGTACGATTCGATGACTATATTGCTTTGAATCCAAAGAATGGCGACGAAATATGGCGAGCTACTTCTGAAATCGTGTTCGGCACCCCTGCTCCCTTCCAGATTGAAGGAAAATCATTCCTCTTTACGCCTCGTGGAGAAGTTATCCGGGTTTCCGATGGGAAGGTCATCCAAGAGGGCTTGGTCTTTCTCCATGCCACTCGCGACTGGTCGATCTTCAATACTCCAGGCGTGGTGGGCGATCTCATCTATGCCGTTAGCGGCGTCGAGAAAGCCAACGGCGATGCCTACGCCTATCGCATTCCCAAATCATTGGATACGTTCAATAAAAAAGGTTTAGAACTAGCCTGGCACACGGAGGTCGAAAAGGACCGTTACTACGCCTCTCCCCTGATACACAAAGGGCTCCTGTATATAGTAACCCGAGAAAACAAGATAACGGTTCTCGAGGCTAAAACCGGCAAGATTGTTTACACCCACGAAATAAAGGGAGCCCGAGGCACCGCCTATCCAAGCATGACCCTTGCCGGCGACAAAATCTATCTAGGTATCGACGATGGCCACATGGTGATTTTCAAACCCGGCAAGACCTTCGAGGAAATTGCTCGCCACTCTGTCGGGCCCTACCGAAGCACCCCCTTATTTACAGAAAGCGCCGCCTACTTGCGTACTTACGAGTCTCTTCAAGCGGTGAGCAGTTTTTATGAAATCGTCTTGGGCTCGAAATCCCGGTAATTTTGCGTAGCCTTGCTGTCAAACCTACTGTACCCAGCTCAGATCGTTAAAGGCTATGATTCGCTCTATATTTTTCCTCAGCCTTGTATCTATTGTCGCTTTCGGATTGCAGACATCAC
>CAZFUD010000036.1:0-26342 GCA_964521705.1 uncultured Opitutaceae bacterium
GCGGTGCTTCTTTTCCGAATCGTAGGCGTGGGGGATGGTCTCAGCCGCATACTTAGCTATCCATTGATTGGCTCCTGCCGGACTTTTGGTGAGCTCCCAGTCGTATTTGAAGAGATTCTCGAAGTAAAGATTGGTCCACTCAGTCGGCTTTTGCGTCCAGGTGACCTCCAGTCCACTGGTGATCGTATCTCCACCTTTGCCGCTGCCATAGCTGTTTTCCCAACCGAAGCCCTGAGCCTCTATTGGGGAGGCTTCCGGGTCCTCCTTGACGTTATCGGCAGGTCCGGCTCCGTGTGTCTTGCCGAACGTGTGCCCGCCTGCAATTAAGGCGACAGTTTCCTCGTCGTTCATGGCCATACGTCCGAAGGTTTCGCGGATGTCATGAGCCGCAGCGATGGGATCAGGATTTCCGTCAGGCCCTTCCGGATTGACGTAGATCAAGCCCATCTGAACGGCAGCGAGCGGATTTTCCAGTTCGCGATCTCCCTCGTAGCGGCTATTTTCCTTGTCGCTAGTGGCGAGCCACTCGTTTTCTCTTCCCCAATAAACATCTTGATCGGGCTCCCAAACATCGGCTCGGCCGCCGGCAAAGCCAAAGGTCTTGAAGCCCATCGTTTCCAAGGCCACGTTGCCAGCCAGGATCATGAGGTCTGCCCAGGAGATCTTCTGGCCGTATTTCTGTTTGATGGGCCAAAGCAGGCGGCGAGCCTTATCTAGATTGCCGTTGTCGGGCCAGCTGTTGAGAGGCGCGAAACGCTGTTGTCCACGTCCGCCGCCGCCGCGGCCGTCACCTGTTCGGTAAGTGCCCGCGCTGTGCCAGGTCATGCGGACGAAAAATGGACCATAGTGGCCAAAGTCGGCTGGCCACCAGTCTTGGGAATCGGTCATCACGTCTGCTAGGTCTTGTTTCAAGGCATCGTAATCGACGCTATTGAATTCCTGGGCGTAGTTAAAATCGCTCCCCATCGGGTCTGATTTTGAGGAGTGCTGGCTGAGCAGCTCGGTTTTAAGGCGATTGGGCCACCAATCCTGATTGGTTGTTCCACCCCCAGCTGAGGCGGCCTGATGGAACGGGCATTTTGATTCTTCAGACATCTTATTGTATCCTTAAGTTACTGATTTCGATATGGTCGGTTAGGTTATTTTTTTGGTTTAATGAAAGTGTTTAGATTAAATCTATTGGCAATCGGGACAAGTGCCCCAGTAGATGACTTCTGCCTCGTCGATGAGGTACCCTTGCTTGTCTTTGGTGTTTAGGGAAGGGGTTTTGCCCGAGGTGGGATCCGTATCCACTAAGGAACCACACTGACGACACACCAGGTGATGATGGTTATCTAGCCGCAATTCGTACCTAGCGGATGATCCCGCTGGTTGAATGCGACGCATCAGCCTATGTTCGAACATGGCTTTCAAGGCATCGTAAACCGCTTGTCTAGATATGGCTCCAATTTCTCCGCGAACGTTGTCGCAAATTTCGTCAGCCATGGCGTGCGGCGATGATTGCACGGCTCGAAAGACCGCCAATCGCTGAGCCGTCACCTGAAGTCCGGCGCGTTTTAGCACTTCGGAAGCTTCTGATTGATTGCGGTCTGGCCTCGGCATGGAGTTTCTGAAATACCCAATTCTGGACTGAGTCAAGAATTTGCATGCAACAAAAAGAGCATTTAGTCTAAATTTCCGATATCAAATCGCTTCAGCAATTCTCGGCCATACGCTTCATCCGCTACCAGCAGTCCTCGACGATCATTTTGCTACGCCGAATGGCGTCAAGCGGATTGGGAAGGGAAGGGTGCATTTCTAGGCTGAACGGCCCGTTGTATCCAATATCTTTCGTCACTGAGAAAAACGCAGTTAGGCTTTCTTTAGTTTGAATCCCGTCGGTCAGGGCTAGATGGAGATCCCCTTTCCCGTCGTTATCGTCCAAGTGAATATAGGCCAGCCGATCTCCCGTGATGGGCAACACGTCTGCTGGGTTTTCCTCGCTCATCTGGGCATGCCCGATATCGAAGAGCAGGTAAAAATTGGGGTGGTCGACGGTCTCGATGAACTCAAGTGTGGCCTTGACCGTGGGTAGGACCGTACCTGGGAAGTGCTCGATGGCTATCTTGAGTCCTTGGCTTTGTCCTAGCTCAGCTAACTGCCGATAGCGTTGGCTTAGAATCGGCAGCGTATCTTGATCTTTGGGCTTTGGCGGAACGACGTAGGCGTATTCGGCTCCCAGCTTTGCGGCATGTTCGATGCCTTGGCTTGTGTGATTTTCCACCGGAGCCACCCAGTCCTCGTCTTCACTGTCAAAAGAGCTGTCCGGAGGGGCTTCGTGAGAAAGGGAAAGGCAGCAAACATCCATACCGAGATTCGCCAGAGCGGATTTGGCGTCCGGAGCCCGTTGCATCTTTGGGCAGATATCGACGGACTTAAATCCGAGATCGGCTAATGAGGATAGGCTCTTGGATTCAGGAATGCGCGTTTGGCGAAATCGTCGCCAACGACGCAAAAGGCCAGAACCCTCGTCCAGACCCCATTGGCAGCAAGATAACATCATATTTCCTGAGTTTGCGCTTCGCATTGTTCTGATCGGTCAATCGCGATTCGTCAATCTATCGGGTAGACCGGGATAGCTTGCAGGTCAACGATCGACTAAGCTTGGGATGGCAATTTGATAATTGTTGGACACGATCGATTGGCAAATTCCTCGTGCTTGAGTGTCCTCGCTGGATCGAGTTCGAGGGATTTCGGATTACCCTCAAAGAATTAGCAAACGATCTCCATGGAAAATAAAGAAGCCCAATATGAACTCGTTGTTTGTGGTGGCGGCATACCGGGCGTGTGCGCGGCAGTGACTGCCGCCCGTCGTGGCGTAAAGGTCGCGTTAATGGAGAATAGGCCGATTCTTGGAGGCAATGGCAGCAGTTTGGCCTTGGTGCCTCCGCATGGAGCGGCTTCCTTTTGGCACAATCGGATGGCTCGTGAAGGAGGCATTCTGGAAGAGGTGATGATAGAATATGCTGCCCGGTCGCCATTGGCGGATAACCGGCGTATTTTCGATATGATCTTGCACGAGTGGTGTACACGTGAAGCTAGCCTGGATCTTTATATGAATACCCGGGTGGATAGCGTGAAAGCGTCGGCCGGCCGTATCCAATCCATAAGCGCAACTCAACACTCGACGGAAACCATCATTGAATTTAACGCGCCTCTATTCGTGGACGCGACGGGCGATGCCTTCGTAGCTGAGGCTGCTGGGGCTGAATTTCGAGTAGGTCGGGAAGGGCGCGACGAATTTGGCGAGCATCTCGCTCCGGAAACCGGGGATGCCAAGACCTTGCCCTGCGCTCTCTACCTGATCGCCCATCGAAGGGATCATCCCATGTCTTTTAAGGCTCCAGACTGGATCGCCAAGCGTCAAGGTTGTGAGTCTTTCCCGCATCGGCCGCATGTGGTTGATAAATTCGCTATGGGCAAACGGCTCAACGAGGAAGGATCGGCTATCCAGTTGTTCTGGTGGTGTTCGCTGGGGGGCGAGCGAGACATCATTAAAGAAAGCGAAAGTATTCAAGCCGACCTGGAGGCGGAAGCGTTTGGCGTTTGGGATCACATGAAAAATCATTGTACGCAGGAGACTCGTGATGCTCTCGCCAACTACGAGGCCGTGTGGTGGTCGCCCTTTCCGCTTAGGCGCGAATCCAGACGTGTAGTTGGCGACACCATGCTAATCGGCAGTGACGTTTTCGAAGCCAAACTCTTTGAGGATCGGGTGGCTCATGGGGGCTGGCCGGTGGATGTGCACCCGCCCGAAGGCTTGCGAAGCAATGAACCGCCTTGCGACCAGACGTTTCTCAATGAAATGTACAGCGTACCTTTCAGTATCATGTATTCGAAAAATGTCGACAATATGATGCTCGCAGGTCGTTGCCTCAGCGTCAGCCATGTGGCTATGGGGTCGATTCGGGTGATGAATAGTTTAGGGGCGGCGGCCCAGGCGGTAGGAATGGCGGCCTCGATTTGCGTGGATAAGGGAATCGATCCAAGAGAAGTTCGTCAGAATCACTTGCCGGAACTCCAGCAAGGACTGCTGAAATACGATGTTTACATCATTAGTTTGCCCAACGCGGATCCTGAGGACCTTGCCCTTAAGTCTACGGTTTCGACATCGAGCGAAATGAGTCTGCAAGTTGCGGAACCGGACGAATTTCTGGAGTTGAGATACGACTTGGCTCAACAGTTGCCGCTAAGCCAGGGAAAAGTGGATACGGTTTCTGTTTTGCTAAAGTCGGAGCTTGATGAAGTCGCCAGGGTTAAGGTCCGCATTTTAACTAGCGGCAAGCTGGCTCGATTCGACAACCAAGATCCTATTTGCGAAACCCGACTATTTATTCCGCCAGGAGGGGAGAGTTGGCACGATATAAAAATTGGCCAGGAATTCAGCGAGAATACGCTATTGTGGATATGTATCGACCGGACACCTGGCGTTTCTTGGGGCTACACGAATGAAGAAGTCTTCAACAGCCGCTTCGCTGTCAGATTCGAGGGAGAACTCAAGCCCAAGCCCTCCCATGGATTGGCTAGAATCGCTCCTCAAAAGGATGAATGGATTGCCATCAACCATCATGGCCGATTGCCGGAAGAGCTGCACCTGTGGATGGAGGATACGGTGGGCCTGAAATATGATCGGAAAGTGCGAGCCACGCTTTGCTGCCGAGTTTCCCCTATATCCAAGCCCTACGGTGGCTACAATGTAACTAACGGCATTTCCCGAGCTGAGGACTGGCCGAATATTTGGATATCGGACCCATCCGAGGCCCTGCCCCAAGACATCACACTCTCCTGGGAAAGCCCTAAATCAATCTCTGAGGTGATGCTTACCTTCGATACGGACCTATGTGCTCCGGATCGTTGTTTCGGCTGGCCACGTGAAGCCTTCCGCTTCCCGTTCCCCGTGCCTGAATGCGTCAAAGATTATCGGATCCTAGGTCGAAGCGGCGATGATTGGATAGAACTATTCTCGATTGAAGGCAACTATCACCGTCGCCGAATTCATCAGTTGGATACACCGTTTGAGACTGACAAACTTAAAATAGAAGTTCTGGCAACTCACGGCGCCGATACCGCCCGAATCTACGAATTGAGGGCGTACTAACCCAAGAGTTTAACTCTATACAAGATCGGCCAGCGATGTTGAGTTCGGAACAAATCAACACCTACCAGCGCGATGGCTATTTGGGTGTGGCAAACGTGCTAAGCGAAGCCGAAGTGGAAGCGCTGCGGCGAGTGTCCGACGAATTTGTGGAGAAATCGCGAGGGGTAACCGAAAGTGACGACGTCTTTGACCTGGAGCCGGGTCACACTCCGGATGATCCCAAACTCCGCCGCCTGAAAAGCCCGGTTAAGGTCCACGATATTTTCCGCAAGACCATTCGGCACGAAAAAATTCTCGATATCGTAGCTCAGCTGATTGGCCCTGCTATTTGGAGCAACGGCAGTAAGCTCAATATGAAGTCCGGAGGATTCGGCAGCCCGGTGGAATGGCATCAAGACTGGACGTTCTATCCCTGTACCAATGACGATCTTTTGGCGGTGGGCGTATGCATTGACGACATGACCGAGGAGAACGGTTGCCTGCTTGCGATTCCCGGTTCGCACAAAGGCAGGATTTTGGATCATCACCTGGATCGCCACTTTGCCGGTGGCGTAACAGAGCCCGACTTTGATGACTCTGCTGCTGAGAAGATAGAGGTGAAAGCGGGGGGCATATCGATTCACCACGTTAGGCTACTTCACGGGTCGCTTCCCAACTTGTCGCCAACGCCGCGCCGTTTGCTGTTGTTTCAATACTGCGCTAGCGATGCCTGGCCATTGCTCGGAGTCGATTGGGATGTGTATGTAGATAGTCATGTTCGAGGTGAACCGATGAATCAACCACGGCTGAAGGACGTCCCGATACGCATTCCGCTTCCCGGACCAAAACGTCCAGGTGGTATCTATGCAACCCAAGAAGTCCTAGAGAAGTCTACGTTTAAAAATGCCACTTAGAAAAGGGTTTATGGCCAGGGCGCGTTCCAGCGCCGAATTTATTGCGATGGATGGGATTGTCCGCACAATTGGCATTTCTTGTAATCTGAATTTGGAAAGTAAGATCAAAATCTATGCCGAGCGAACAACTGAAAGCCCTGTTAGCGCTTCGTTGGGAGAACCGGCCTGATCCGGCGCATTCCATCGAGGAGATCCGCAGTTACGATTTAACCGATCCAGGACGCATCCCACGCCCTGGAACGAGTATCGAGTCCCGCGATGCCGATGGAGTCTATTGCGAGTGGGTCACCTCGGAAGCCTCATCCTCTGAGAGCATTTTTATTTACCTTCATGGAGGCGGCTATTATCGCGCTTCAGCACGGGCCAGTCGTATGGCCGCTTCCAATCTGAGCAAAGTTTGTGGTTGCCGTTGTTTTACGGTAGATTACCGGCTGGCTCCGGAGAACAAGTTCCCCGCGGCTATTGATGACACCTACACCGCCTACCAATGGCTTTTAAAACAAGGTATATCACCAAAGCAAATCGTTGTAGGCGGGAGTTCGGCCGGTGGGGGTTTGACTGCTGCCTTGCTAGCCAAGCTTAAACTGAACGGCGAGGAGCAGCCCGTCGGTGCCGTGCTTCTCTCACCCTGGACGGACCTCACCCAAAGCGCCGAGACCTATAGAACCAACGCCGATAGAGATCCTTCGATATGGAAAGAATACCTCGATCATGCGGCCGAGCAATACTTGGACGGGGCCGACCCGAAGAACCCTATGGCCTCTCCCGTATTTTCGGACTTGGAAGGGCTCCCGCCTTTACACATCCAGGTAGGTAAGGACGAAACCATGTATGGGGATGCCGAAGCTTACGCTGAAAAGGCTCGTAGGGCGGGTGTAGCAGTCGAATTCGAGGTATTCGACGACGTTCCTCACGCCTGGCACAACAGCGAGCAACATGTTCCGGGTATTCCGGAGTTGTGGCAGGCCCTTGAGCGTATTGGGGCATTTTTTAATCTTCATGATGGTTAAGAGTGAAGTATCCAAAATCAGCCTATATTAAAACCCGTGATATCGTGTTCTTCGCTCGAATGCTTGATAAAATGAGGATGGATCTCGCGGGGGAACTCGCCGAAGAATATCAGGAAAAAATGCGTACACCGCGTTGCTACAATAGCCGCTGCCTGGGATTCTTAGGTGTGGAATACGATGATGTATTTGCCCTAGTTCAGCAGGGCAAAGGCGACGAGGAAATTATCGACTGGTGTTTTGCCAATGGCAGGCAGCCCAATGAGGAGGAGATCGAGGTGTGGAATCAGTTTATGGAAAAGAAGGGGTGGCGGGATGAAGAGTCAGAGCAGCTAGAAGACTACAAAGCGGATTGGCGGACCGGGACGACATTGTCACTTTCTTCCACTATTACGACGTCGACGAAAAGAGAGAGCCGTAAAAGGATACAGAGCGACGACATTCGCTTCGCATACGAAGGCTGGCTTTCGATCTGCTCGACTGTTTTAACGGGATGAAACCGATTCAGAAGCCCCGATTTGTCGGGGCGATCGTACAGTAGCGCAGGTTTCCAGCCTGTGCTACTTCATGCGGGTTAGTTTCCTTCGTAAAGGGGATTGGGGCGCATGGGATCGGCTCCTACTTCTTCACGCCACTCCCTCATTTCGGCCAACAAGTCTTGAGCCAATCGCGGGTGTACACCCGAAAGATCGTTCTGCTCTCCTAGATCTTCAGCCAAATTGTAGAGCTCCAATTCTCCTGTTTCGAACCGCTCGATCAGTTTCCATTCGCCCTTGCGAATCACGCCGCTGGGGAAACTGTGGGGATGTCCACTGTAATGCGGATAGTGCCAGAATAGGGATTTCCGATCAATTTGTCCTTGATTATTCAATACGACTGTCAGATCGATTCCGTCCATATGCTGGTTTGGCCGTAAGCTCAGGCCCGCCAAGGACAGGATAGTAGGGTAGAAATCGACACTGCATACGGGGATATCGGAAACCGATCCCGACTCTATTACGCCGGGCCATCTGAAAATTAGCGGAACGCGAAGGCCTCCTTCGTAGTTGGAGGCTTTATTGCCCCGCAAGGGGGCATGGTCGGTCACGTAAGCGTAGCCTCCGTTATCGCTGGTAAAGATAACCAAGGTGTTGTCTTCGAGGCCTTCTTCCTCAAGCGCGTTGAGGATTCGTTCAACGCTTTCATCAACGCTCTCGACCATGGCAGCGTACCGCGGATCGCCCTGACGCTGATTTGGCGGAATCTTTTCGTATCGCGCTACCTTATCGGGCTTCCCTTGAAGCGGGATATGGACCGAATAGTGAGACATCATAAGAAAGAATGGCTTGTCGGTGTTGGCCCGAATGAACTTATCTCCTTCTTCGGCGAGACGATCGGTGAGGTAGTCGCCTTCCTTCCCTTCTACAAGCTTGCCTCGTTTGGAAATCAAATTGGTTGTCGGTATACGAAATTCGCCTTCGTAGGGATACCAGTAGCTGCCCGGCGAGCCATAGATCCGTCCGCCGATATTGACATCGAATCCTTGATGCTCGGGATGATAATAGGGTGGCGTTCCTAAGTGCCATTTGCCCATAAAGGCGGTCCGATAACCGGCCTCACGCAAGGCTTCGGCGATAGTATATTCCTCAAGAGGCAAGCGGGACAGAAAGCGCCCTTCACGAAGCCTGTTTTTCTTCGCGTCCCAGCGGCCATAGGGAAGGAACTGCGTGAGCAGCAACCGGGCGGGATATTTCCCGGTCATGATGGCGGCTCGGGTTGGTGTACAAACTGAGGAAGCCGCGTAGGCGTTGGTAAAGCTCATGCCCTCCGCAGCGAGTTGGTCGATGTTCGGGGTTTTGTAATACTCGCTGCCGTTGGCCCCGATATCCCGCCATCCCAAATCGTCGATCAAAAAGAAGACGATGTTCAACTGATTGGCGGAAAGGGGAATTGCAGCCCAATAGATAAGACTGGTGAGAATCGGTATGATGGTACGTCGCATCGGTAGCGGTGGGTTGAATGGCGGGGTGGACAATTGGAAAAATGGGGAAACGGCCTTTAATGGCTGGATGTCTCGCCGGAGTGTTAAAGACGGTTGATACAATCGACTCGATACTGAAAATTAAAATACGCGAACGCTTTGGACTCGGCCTGCGAGAAATATTCAAGCAGGTGGCGGGCTCACTAGATCGCCTTCCTTATTCACTTTACTAACTCTTCTGAGACAAGAAATCACAATCTCGTTTTTTTACAGGATACGCTTCGCTACAGGATCACGCATGGCGTGAGCAGGATTCCACTTCTGAGGTTAAAACTTCAGTACAATGTGATCAATTTAATCCTCTCATATCAGTCGAGTCGAGTCCGCTTTCGCGAATCTATAGGATCGCAGGACGGTATCTATCGGTTAATGAAACCGGAAAGCGTAAAGCTCCGCGTCTTTAAGTTCAAAGAGCAATCGGACAGGACGACCCGCGAGCGAGGATAGTTTTGTGTCACTGGTCCATTGGACTTTCCTCGCTGTGGAATCGCCGAAATAGGTGGGGCAGTCTGCGAGAGAGAATCCGGGAATCGGGGCCCCGTTTTCGTCCTGCAGCTCCACGCGCAAGCCTCCCGCAGCGGATGTGGAGAAGTTGAGATCGAGTTGGGAGCCATCGAATACCAGCGGTTTGGTCAGAAGCGTCCCTCCATTCCAGCCCGCTGAAACGGATACGAACCCGTCGAGTCGCAAAGTGTAGCGTCGCAGAGCGCTTCCTTTGCCATGCCAGTAGTCTTCTAACGCATACAGAGATAATTCCTTGCCTGCTCCGGGAAGCATCGCATCTGTTTCAATCAATCCCCAGGCGATGGAAGGAGCGCCGTAGTGCCAGGTTCCAGGACGCTCTGGGCCCGGTCTCAAGAAAGCTTCGTTCCAGCGCTTGAAATGGCTGCCATCACGACTGGCCATCAAAAGCCCCTCGCTCAATGCGTATCCATAGCGTGGATGGGCGGCAGCTCGGATGGATCGATTCTCGGAATCGGGCAAAGCCTCCATGGCCGGTCCGTTTTCCCGTTCGATATAGCGCATAGGAAAGCCAAGGAGGATGTGGGGGGCACGATGGTAGGGAAAGACGCCGTTGGTATACATTTCCTGGGGTATGGGGTCGTCGAAGCTAAGGTCTTCGATACTTTCCCATTCGTCGAGGTCGGAGGAAATCCCTGTTCGAATGGAGCGGGGCCCTTTGGGTTTCCATTCGGTATCGTTTATGATGCCCTCGGGCGAGGTTCGCCAGTAGGCTCGATAGCGATTGATTGTCGGATCCCAGAAAGCGAGATTCTGGGAATCGAAGGCTCCTTTGAGGCGAAGGATCAGGTAGTCGAAATGGGGTGACCAGTGTATGCCGTCAGTAGAGGCCAAAACGATGAGCCCATTCTTTTCGCTCGATCGAATTATGGCTTTGTAGCGAGCGCTCGCTGGGGAATCTGGATTCCGGTCTCTGAATACAGCGGGGTGTCCCGCATCGATTGTCAGTCCGTTCATGGTTTCGCTGGTTAGGACGATGTTGTTCGCTTTCGAGCCAGCAAATTCGTGCAAGCCGAGATCCGGCTTCGTCCAAACAATCCCGTCGCTACTTTCAGCGTAGCCACAGAACCGGGGATGGCTGTCCGTCCTCAATTCTCCATTGGGAAAGTCGATGTGCATGGATTTATAGTACATGCGATAGCGGTCCCCATCTTTGAAAATGCTGTGGTAACCACTGGCAGTCCCTTCCCATGGTTCGTCGTGAATGATAGCGATTTCTTTGGGCCGGGGTTGATGCAGTTGGAGCCGGGCATCACCGGCGATTGACTCGATCAGGGTGTCATCTACGAAGAGCTCCCGCCGTTTTCCCAGATCGATCGGTACCGCACCTACAGGTAGGTTGAGTAAGTAAACGAGCGCTAAAGTGAGGGCAGTGCGGATTTGTGGGGAAAGCATCATGGAGGGCGATAAAGAGAACCGTAAGGTCAGTGTAAGTTGACTCAATGGTGAAAATCGATCAACGGTTGACTGAATTAGGCATCGCTATTCTTCGCTGTTTTCCAACCCTATTGGTTTCGAAAATGTCCCAAATTGCGCCCCAAAATCCTGATACTGCTCTTTTAGTTAAGGCCGTGGAACGAACGATGGAGTGGCCCTTTCGCATCTGGGGATTTGGGGAAGGCGTCGCATTAAGGGGCTTGCTGGCGGCGGGTCGAGCGACGGATGATGAAAATCTTTTCCGCTTCGTCGAAAACTTGCTGAGGACCTACGTCAACCGAGGCGTGGGGAAAACGAACGCGGAGCATATCGCTCCCGGCAGTGAGTTGTTGATATTGTACGAGAAAACTGGTGACAACACTTTTCTCGAGGCGGCCATGGAGCTAGCCAAGCTCAATGCTTCCTTTCCGAAGAACGCCTTAGGGGCCCGGATGCACCGGCCGGATATGCCCGGTTGGCGAAAACAAATCTGGGTAGACTGCATGGATGTGGATGGGCCGTTCCTGGTAAAACTTGGGAACCTGCTCGGCGACGACACCTATATTCAGCAAGGGCTCGATGAGCTATTGGGCTATGCAAAGTCGACACAGATCGACGACGGTAGCGATATTTCGGGACTCTTTTGGCACGGGTACGAGACGGATTGCGGAACCAATGGCCAGCTCTGGGCCCGAGGAAATGGGTGGGCTTTGATGGGAATGGTGGAGGCGCTCAAACTCTTGCCCGAATCACATGAATCGCGAACGGAGTTGCATGATCGACTCCTTAACCAGTGTCGAGCGTTAAGACGCTATCAAAGCCGTCGTGGATTGTGGAATACAGTGATCACGCATCCTGAAACCTATTTGGAATCGACGCTTGCAGTGATGGCAGCCTCGGCGCTTAGAGAAGCAATTCAAGAGAGCTATCTTGACGAAGCGGAATTTGGAGAAATGGAGTCGCAGGCCCGCGAGGGCGCGCGGGGATGTATCAACGATGATGGCGAATTGGAACGGGTTAGCGATGCTACGCCAATCGGGGAACTGAAGATGTACGCGACCCGTCCTTTTGGCGTGTATCCATGGGGTCAGGGCCCGTTACTGCTAATGTTGTCTCAGGAAATTATATGAAAGTCGAAAAGATAGAAACGATCGTCGTCCAGGCCAAGCCTACCGACAAGCAAAGCTATTGGGGAAGCCGTGGATGGGGAAAAGAGAACCGCTCTCCTGAACTGTCCACGGAATACCCGCCTCCGTTGAGGCGCCGCTTTATCTACTCCAAGACCATCGATACCTTGCTGGTGAAAATCACCACCGATGACGGCATCGTAGGTTGGGGTGAAGCCAAGGCTCCCGTGGCTCCGCAAGCGACTAAAGAGGTGGTTGATTTGCTGTTGTCCGACATTGTGATGGGCCAAGACCCCAACGACGTGGTGGTTTTATGGGAACGTATGTATGCAGGGATGCGAGTTCGTGGTCATCGGGCGGGTTTTTATCTGGAGGCCATTAGCGGGGTGGACATTGCCCTCTGGGACATCATCGGGAAGGCGATGGGCAAGCCTCTCTATCAGCTATTGGGAGGCTGCTTTCGCAATCCTGTGCGGGTCTACGCTTCTGGCCTTCCAGCGTTGAGCTACGACATGCCCGAGGACGCCTTTGAACAACTGGTCCAAGATGCGATGGATCTGAAGGAAAAGGGTTATACTGGGCTTAAGATGGCCATCGGTCGGGGAATCAAGGGAGACTTGAAAAGCATCCGGTCCGTACGCGACGCAATGGGTGACGATTTCCTGATTTATACCGACGCGGCAGGGGTGTACGAACGAGCCCAAGCGATGCAGCTCGGTCGCGAACTGCAGGAGTTGAATTGCGTCTGGTTCGAAATGCCCATCGCTCCTGAGGACGTTGCTGGTTATGGCGAATTGGCTAAGGCTTTGGACATTCCGATCTCCCTGGATTCGCTGACGTCGCGCCATGAAGTAGCGGAGTTTATTCGGGCGGGTGGCTTAGATGTGGTTTTGCCGGATTCATGTAGGGCTGGTGGGATTACCGAGTGCAAAAGAATTGCGGAACTAGCGGATGGTTTCGGTTTGGCCTTCGCTCCCCACATCAGCATAGGTTCAGCGATACACTTTGCAGCCAGCGCCCATTTGGCCACGGCTATGCCTAACACCATGACCTCAGAGTATTGGTTTGGCGAGAATCCGATTGGCAATGCCATTCTCAGAGAACCGTTGATCCTGAAAGATGGATACATGCATACGCCCGAGAAGCCGGGTCTGGGGATAGAGATCGACGAAGAGGCATTGCACAGAGTCATATCGGGAGAATAGTTGGAGAAAACTTTCGATTATTATGGCGAGTAAAGAACTCAAAGCCCTCTTGGAACTTCGCTGGGCGAAAAAGCCGGATCCTGAATGTCCAATTGAGAACATTCGCAATGAGGATAAAACGGATCCGGGACGTATTCCTCGCGAGGGGGCAAGTTTCGCTTCAGTGGATGCGGACGGGGTGTATTGCGAGTGGGTAACTTACGCAAAACCTACGACTAAGAACGTTTTTGTCTATTTGCATGGCGGGGGTTACTATCGTAGCTCAGGTCCGGCAAGTCGCATGGCTGCTTCCAATATCAGCAAAACCTGTGGATGTCGCTGCCTAACGGTGGACTACCGTCTAGCGCCAGAACACAAATTTCCGGCTGCTGTTGAAGACGCGTTTGCTGCTTATGGTTGGCTGCTTAAGCAAGGATTGCGGCCAGATCAAATTGTCGTAGGCGGGAGTTCCGCTGGAGGCGGCTTAACGGCAGCTCTGCTTGCCAAATTGAAAATGGAGGGCTGGGAGCAACCGGCGGCCGGTGTGCTGCTATCTCCTTGGACTGACTTAACGCAATCCGCGGAAACCTATAGCACGAACGCGGACAGGGATCCATCGATATCCAAGCTCTATTTAGACTTGGCCGCGGAACGCTATTTGGGTGAAACGGATCCTAAGCATCCTTTGGCTTCTCCCCTGTATTCAGATCTCAGGGGGCTTCCGCCTTTGCTTATACAGGTAGGAAAAGAGGAAACCATGTATGGGGACGCCGAAGCCTATGTCGACAAGGCCCGCCGGTCTGGCATTCCTGTCGAGTTCCAGGTATTCCACGATGTTCCTCACGCCTGGCACAATAGTGAGCAACATGCGCCCGGCATTCCGGAAGTATGGCAGGCGCTAGAGCGGATTGGGGAGTTTTTCCGACAACATACCGTGGAACGTTAAACGTATGAAAATATTAATTACGGGAGCATCGGGAAGGCTGGGAAGCAGCTTATGCCGGCTTTTGAAAGAATCGGCAGTCGACTTCGTGGCCGTTGACAAATTGCCGAATGAGCAGTCGGATTATCCTACCGAGTCGGCCGATTTGACGGATTGGCGGACCTGCGAACGCCTTATGGAAGGAGTCGATGCGCTCGTCCATTTTGCCAATTATTCCAACTTCAATGCTGCTTCGCCCGAGGTTCTCTACACCGCTAATACCGCGATGAACATGAATCTGTTTCAAGCAGCAGCCAATTTTGGATGCCAACGCATCCTATTCGCCAGTTCGATACAAGTTCTTGACGGTCAACTTCCATTCATGGATCGGACAAATCAGGAGAATGTTTTGACTTACCTGCCGGTCGATTCAGAGGCTCCCGCTTTCCCGCGAAACGTCTATGCCTTGAGCAAGCAGGCGGGCGAGCAGATGTTGTCTTATTTTGCTGATACAGCAGGGATAACAGGCATCGCTATTCGCTTCCCCCTATTGGTCGACTGGGAATTCATGCGAGAATTGAAGGCGACCAATGGAATGGAACGTGGAAACGCCTACGATCTTTTCGCCTATCTGCCCGTGTATTCGGCCGCGGAAGCCTGTTTTCAGGCTATCACCGCCAAGGTCGATGGCTACCGGAATTATTTTGTAGCCTCCAAAGACAACATGGAACAAAGGCCGGCTCGGGAGATAGTAGAGAAGGAGATGGCAGACCTGCCTTGTCGGAAGCCTATCGAAGAATTGGATACATTAGTAGATTGCTCGAAAGTGGTATCGGAGCTCGGCTGGGATCAGCCGCAATCTTTGGATGAATCCCTAGCGAAATATCAGGGTCGCGAGAGCATAAAGCCGTACGATTGAAGCTATAGATTCTAAATTGTAGGGTAGTACAGCCTTCAAATCTGTGAATTCAACAGGCAAGATGCCTGTACTACTTCTCGTTGGGTGTAGCGACAAAAACTAGGGCTGTTTGTCCTCAAACAGCCGTGTTTCCATGATCGGCTGCTTAGTGATAAGCAGCCCTACCTCTTTTGTGGAGGACCGAGCGGATCCTCCCTACCAAGACCAAAAGTGACTGCCGGGGCAGTTGGCGCAGTGCTCAGGCTGAGGGATGCCTATGCCGATCCCTTGGAATCCCTCGTCCCAGAAGAATTGAGGATCCTTTGGTTCAGGTTGGCCGTAGGGAGTCATCGTCGACGCTTCATAGAGGTCGCCGTTTAGCATAACATACTGAATACGCTCAGAGTGGCGTATGTTCTTTGTCGGATCCGCCCCTTTTTCCATTATGATCAAGTCGGCAAGCTTTCCTGTCTCGAGCGAACCGATGTCGCCGTCGAGGCCGACGTACTTGGCTCCATGGAGCGTCCCGCATTCGAGGGCCTCCATGGGCGTCATGCCACCTTGAACGAAGCTCCAGATCTCCCAGTGAGTGCAAATCCCATTGAGCTGACCATGACCGCCTGCTTGGACCAGCCCACCTTGATCGTAGGTCGCTTTGGCGATGGTAGCGACATTCTTATGGTTGAAATCATCCTCGTAGGCTTTGACTCGCCGCCGTGAACGCGGTTGCAGAATGTGTGGCGGTATGAATGTCTGCAGGCGTGGATGCATCCAAAGATCCTGCTCGGCGTACCAATAGTTTTCGCCCCAAAGGCCTCCGTATCCAACCGACAATGTCGGAGTGTAGCCGACGCCCGTTCCGTGCCAAAGATCCAGTGTATCGTCGTAGGCGTATTGGACGGGCAGTGTGTGCTCGATGCCCGTGTGGCCATCGACGATCATGGTAAGATTGTGCATGAAGGTGGATCCACCCTCCGGAACGACCATCATGTTCCGTTCGCGAGCGGCGGCTACGACTTGCTGGCGCTGGTCGCGACGCGGCTGGTTGTAGCTTTTCACGCTAATCGCTCCGACTACGTCCATGCGTTCCAAGTGAAAGGCTGCGTCTTCCAGCGATTTGATTTCCGCCTTTCCTGTGCTGTCAGCTCCATAGAGGATGCGTCCCGTCGAAAAAATGCGCGGGGTAGTGATCAGCCCCGCTTTGGCCAATTCCGCGGTAGCAAAAATGGTATTGGTATCAGAAGAGGGATTGTGAATGGTGGTGACTCCGAACGCCAACCTGGCTTGGTTTACCCAGTTGCGTTGAGGAATGATTCCATGGGTGGCCTCGGTGCCGTGGGCATGGGTATCCACAAATCCGGGAAGGACGATTTGCCCGGATATGTCAACTACCTTAGCTTCTTTTGGGATCTCTAATTGCGATTGGTTTCCGATCTCGCGGATGCGGTTGTTTTCGATTAGGATGGCGCCATCATCGATAATGCCCGCGGGTCCCATTGTAACGATCTTGGCACCGACGAGGGCAATCGTGGTATCGGGTTTCGCATGTTCCGCCCGGAAGCCGATCTGATGAGTATCTATGGGCGGATTTTCCTCGCTCTCAGCCTCGACACTGCCACCCAAAAAGGAAAATGCGCTAGACAGTTCGCGTGTGTAGAGAGTGTCTCCCAGGGTCCAATGAAGCTTTCGACTGTCACCCGAAAACTGAATGGATATTCCGGCGGAGTCACTAGCTTTAGCGATAGGCAGGGCTTTCCCATTGGGGCCCACGAGCACAGAGCGGCTGGTAGCTACGAATGGGGTAACGTATACATTGTGACGCTCGATAAAAGCTAGCCAATTGCCGTCAGGAGACAATCTGTAGTCGGCGGCCCATTTGCTGGTGTAGTGAGTTTGGACCTCCTTCCCATCGAGATCGGCGGAAAGGAAAGCTCGGTTGTCAGCATCCTTTTCGGTTTTGACTGTTTGGTAGAAGAAACGGTCGCTTTCAGTGCCGAAAGCGGGGCTCGTCCCCTGTTTTACGATACGCTTGGCCTCGCCTCCACCGGCATCGATACGATAGATGCCGGGTTCACGGGACCAAATGGGCGAACGGATAAGGCCGCCACCAACTTTGCGATAGAGAATGACTTTATTGTCTGGGGAGAATACGGGCTCCACATAGTGTCCTGGGTTTTCGGTCACGATCCAGTCTTCCTTTTCCGCCCCTCGATCAAGGGAGGCTACCCGGACGCTGCCGAGATTGCTATCGTTCCAGGTGGTGTAAACCACATAGTGGCCGTCGCGGGATATGCTAGGATACATCTCGAAATGATCGGTTTGCTCGGTCAGCCTCCGGCTCTCGCCAGTTTGAAGGTCGTTTATCCATAGGTGGCCGAGAGCTTGGTAGACGACTTGTCTGCCATCGGGAGTTACTTGAGCCCAACGAAGCATGCGAACGTCGAAATTTTCGGGAGCGACTTCGATGGGATAGCGGAGCGATTCGCTAATTTTTCGTGTGTCCACGATGTGGAAGGGAATTACCGAAGCCGATCCATCGGCTACCTCGATACGGCGAATTTTCCCTTTGGCCCAAACGACGATGGTCTTAGCGTCGGGTGTCCATTCGAAAGCCGGATAAACGCCGTGGATGGCCCAGGTTTCTTGCATATCGCGTTCGAGCTGATCGTACAGCAAGCGGATCGCCCCGGTTTGCGTATCGAATAAGTGAAGACCGGTTTTGCCGTCGACTCTGCGAACGAAGGCTATAGTCTTTCCGTCTGGGGACGGAGTAGGGCGGCAGGCGCCTCCCGGACCGGTGATATATGACTCAGTTTCGTCGGTGGCCAGTTCCAGCCGCTTGATAGCGTAGATCTGCTTGTGCGGATCCTTGCTGTACTCGAAGGTCTTTCCCGGACTGACGTCTTCTGAATAGTAGAGATACTTTCCGTCCGGCGAAAAGACTGGCTCGTTGACGTCCTTCTGCTCCGTTGGCTTCTTGGTCAGTTGCACGCCACCCTGAGCGTTTCCTTCAACGCCGCTTCGATGGTACATCCACATTTCCCCGGCCCCCAAGGAGCGACGGCTGGTGAAGTGCTTGCGAGCGACGACATAGTCACCGCTCGGATGCCAAGCGGGTCCATTTAGTAAGCGAAAACTTTCGTCGGTGACTTGAGTCAGGGTATTGTCCTCCAATCGGAGAATCCAGATGTTGTCCCCAGAGAGTTTGCTTTTGCCTGTTCGATCGCTGGTAAAGGCGATGCTTTTCCCGTCCGGGCTGTAACGGGGCTGCATATCCCAAGCCATTCCTGAAGTCAGTTTTTCCGGATAAACGCCGTCGGCGCCATCGGCGCCATCGATGGGCATACGATAGATGTCGCCGAGCAAATCGAAAACGATCTCTTTGCCATCGGGACTGATATCGAGACTGAGCCAGGTTCCCTCGTTAACATCGATTGGCTGATCGCGGGTGGGCCCGGGAGGATTTTCTATGTCCCAGGCGGGGGCTTTTTCTTCGTCTGAGGATTCCTTTGAGCGATCGTCTTCAGTCGATTCGAGGACAACTAGGGGGAAGCAAAGAGACGCTACAAAAATGACTTGAAAGGGAAAGCGGTTGGCGAATGGAAGCATGCTGCATTGCGTTTCTCCGGGACAGTCGTGTCAAGCGAGGATGAGTCCGAGCCGAGGGGCGTTTAAGTAGCTCACGACCGCTCCTACAGAGTGTCTGGCTAGATTTGCAACGCTCTGGGCCACGGATAAACCTTGCTATGGACAAGCGAGAAAGAGGGTATGATGGGATAGTTTTGTTTAATAAGTAAAACAGGTGACTTGACCAGTCGTTACACAGGCTGGAAGCCTGTGCTACTTTATCCCCCATGGCCCCGCTCGATTATATTGTTATCATACTCTTCACTCTAGGCGTCTTGGCCGCTGGTCTCTCGTTTGGCGAATCAGGGAAGAACATGAAGACCTTTTTTGCGGGCGGGGGCGCGGTGCCTTGGTGGGTTAGCGGGCTGTCGCTCTTCATGAGCTTCTTTTCCGCGGGCACTTTTGTCGCTTGGGGATCCTTGGCCTATATGCATGGATTCGTTTCCATCACCATTCAGTGGACCATGTGCTTGTCTGGTTTTGCCATCGCCGGATTCATCGCCGCCAAGTGGAGAAACACGGGCGTGCTGACAGGATCCGAATTCATCGGAGCTCGTTTAGGGGCAGGTATACAAAAAACGTATACATACCTATTCATGGCTATATCGGTATTCACCAGCGGGGCCTTCCTGTATCCGGTAGCCAAGATCGTCGAGGGAGCTACGGGATTCCCGTTTCAGTATGTGGTGATATTTCTTACCCTAGTGATCGTGCTCTATACAGCTAGAGGGGGCTTTTGGGCGGTAATTGTCACGGATGTATTGCAATTTGTGGTATTGGCCTCCGCGGTTATCGTTATCGTTCCCCTGGCGTTTGACAAGATTGGCGGATTGAGTGCTTTCTTCGAGAAAATGCCGTCGGACTTTTTTTCCCTGACGACAAACGATATCACCCCGCTTTTCTATATCGGTTTCGGGGTATACAACCTTTGTTTCATCGCCGGGAATTGGGCCTACGTACAGCGCTACACGAGCGTGAAAACGCCTGGAGATGCCCGTAAAGCGGCCATGCTATTCGGATGCCTTTACATCTTCAGCCCGGTAATCTGGATGCTGCCGCCGATGATCTACCGGATCTACGACCCGAATTTGGACACTGCTGCCCAAGAGGCAAATCATGCCTACATGTACATGTCCAAGGAGGTCCTTCCCATGGGCATGCTCGGGCTGATGGTTGGGGCCATGGTTTTCGCGACAGCGAGTTCAGTGAATACGACGCTCAACATCCTTTCGGGCGTGTTCACCAATGACGTATACAGGAATATCAAAAAAACGGCGAGTGATCGTGAGCTGATATTCGTGGCTCGCGTATCCACGGTCGGCTTTGGCTTGATCTCGATGGTTGTCGCTCTCTCTGTGGATCGCATGGGCGGCATTCTAAGCGTGATCTGGGCTGTAGGGGGTGTCACAGGAGGAGCGATGTTCATTCCTATGCTCTGGGCCTTGTTTTCGAAGAGGCATACCGGCTATACCGTCCTAAGCGTAACGCTGATTTGCCTCTCAGTGAATTCGTTTTTCAAATGGAGTGGCCTTTATCCCTTGAATGAAGGACAGACTCAGGCCCTGGGAGCTCTGTTGCCATTGCTTCTTATGGCGGCCTACGAAATCTACGCTTTTACATTGAAGCCAGCTATACCGCAGCAGTTTACCGAGTACGAGTCCGGGCGGATCGAAAGAGAACGAGCAAGGGAGTTGGATACGCAGGCGAATCGCGAGGAAATAGCGGAAGCCCAAAAGGAAAATCGGCATGGTATTCGAGTGATAGCTATAGGCGTGCTATCTATCGGGGTTTTGATCGCCGCGTTTGGAGCCTTCGCGGACCATGGGGCCGTTTGGGTGTCGGGTATCGGAATTCTGGTGGCAGTTGGGGGCGGTGTGGTTTTGCGAAGGAGGTAGAATGTAATGATTGGGCGGATTGTAGACGGGTTCCCGTTGAGCTGCATTGGCGTCAACTTAAAGATAACTCCAATGGCTCGATGCCGGAATCGCGGGCTAAACCCGCTCCTACAAACTCGACCCTGACCATAAATTCTTCTTTCGTTGAGTTAAGTTTACGCCAACGAGAACAGCGATCGCGTCTACAAGGCTTTTCCTGATCCTAGGAAATCGTTACCAAATTCTCGCGATGGCGCTCCAATTCTTCACGATTGATTTCGATGCCGAGGCCTGGTCCTGTTGGGACGGCGATCTGCCCATCAGATTTGTCGACGAGCACTGGCTCCGTAGTTAGTCCCCAAACGGGACTTTCTTCAGGGAGGTGTAGTTCAAAAAGGGCGGGGGGCTGATGAAGGGAAATGGACAGCGGTGGAATGGTGGCGACCCAGTGCATGGAAGCGACGTTGCGAATGGGGCCGCCCCAAGTGTGAGGGACGAGGCGCACTCTATTGATCGCACAGGCGTGTAGGATTCGCCGTCCACCGGTCAGGCCGCAATCGATTATGTCGGGTTGTACGATATCGACGACCTTCTTGTTAACGTAATTTTCGATCGTCCAGTCCACGGGGAGAAACTCGCCGCTCGCGAGAGGGATGCGGAGGGCGTTTTGCAAGCGTTGGTAGCCCTCGATGTCCCATTTGTTGATGGGTTCTTCCCAGAACTCGAGATTGAAGGCTTCGAGTTGCCTGCCCAGCATGATGGCCGTTCCGTCATCATAGGCTCCGGGTGTGCCGGAATCGATTCCTAGATGGATTGCGTCTCCAATCGCTTCGCGTACCGCGGCTACAATTTGGATGTCTTCAGTAGGCCCGAAGCCTGTTTTGATCTTGGCAGCCCTAAATCCCATCTCTTCTACGCAGCGGGAATACTCGTCGGCGTATCCTTTGAGAATGTCGTTCTCCCATGAAGGTTTTCGGTATCCGGCGGAGGCATACGGCATAACGCGATCACGGTACTGTTTTCCCAAAATCTGGCTGATGGGCTTTCCGGCGGCTTTGCCGACCAAGTCCCACAAGGCGGTATCTAGTCCACCTTGGGATGGGGCGTTTCGCGGCATTCTGTGGTAGGCGACCGATTCTCGCTCGGTTAGGTCGTCAAATATGGCTTCCACTTCAAAAGGCGACCGGCCAATGACGAGCTCTGGATTGTCCCGTAGGAGGTCGCCGCCCCAGCGTCCTTCGCCCCAGCCGGTGATTCCGGCGTCGGTGGATACTTCTACGATGCTGGCACCGAGACGCGTGATCCCATTCGTGTTGTTCGCCGCCCCATAACCCAAGGGTTCAGGTGGTGTCGTTCGCACGTTGTGGATCTTGATTCCCGTAACCGCTATCTCTGGTACAGAAACATTGGATGCGGCCAGAAGGCTTTGCAGGGACGGTAGGGGATTCAGGGCTAGAGCGGTGGCGCTCATAACCGAGGTTTTAAGAAAACGCCGACGATTCATGTTGGCTTGATTGTTTACTCGAAGAGGGGAGCTGAAGCAACGATGAATGTGGTCGTAGGAGCGGCTAAACGCCGCGAGACCAGTTGATATCCATCGCGGCCCCGCAGAGCTTGGGCCGCTCCTTCAAAACTGGATAATAGATTTGTGATATCTCGCTACTAATCCTTAGGATTGCCATGAGGACTCTGGCCAGTTTTTCTGGCGAGGTTAACTGAGAGCCTCGACGTTGCCACGCTTTGGTGACGTCTGGCGTTCATTGGATTCCAGATGTTTTTCTCCCTTCAAGATTCCGGTCAATCCGCTCTACAAAGAGTCGTTGGCGAAAAGATTTTCATATCCCTTCTGTTCCTAGGGTTGGCTGGCTGCGCGACGGGACCTAAATACGAGACTCCTGAAACGGACGAGCCAACGGCGTTCCTGAACAGGTCGGAAGAGAGGGGTTCCCCACCGATGTCGGGTTGGCGGGAACTCTTCCGTTCGCCCGGGCTAGAAGGGTTATTGGATCAGGCAGAGGCCAACAACCTGACCTTGCAGGCGGCCTGGCAGTCAGTGCTTGCTTCCCGAGCAGCCATACAGCGATTTCGGGCAACGGGACTACCGCAGGTGGATGCTGGATTGTCGGGGGAAACCTTCGAGCGTTCGGATGCTCTGTCTGGAACAGGACGTGGTGATTCGGGTGATCGCTTCGATGCCGATGGCAGAGTCGGCTGGGAATTGGATTTATTTGGCCGGGTGCGGATGAGCGTGGAAGCAGCGAGGGCGAATTACGAGGCGGAAGAGGCTTTGTATCACGATTTAATTTTCACCCTCCAGGCAGATGTGGCTCTCCACTATTTTCAAATCAACTCCCTCCAAGCGGAGATCGAGCTTCTCGAGCGCAGTCAAGAGACGCGAGCGGAGTCGTTGAAGCTGATCGAGCAACGCCGCCGAGCCGGTACGGTGAGCGAGCTGGCCGTCGCCCAAACCGCTTCCTTATTAGCAACGGCGGAAGCTCGCTTATATGCGGCCAAGCGTATCCAAAACAGCCTGCTGTATTCGCTGGCGGCCCTGCTAGGTGAAACGCCTGCTACTTTCAGTTACCAACCCAAGGCTCTCGAGTCTGCCCCTCCGGCCATTCCGGCAGGATTGCCTGGCGAGCTATTGACTCGCCGTCCGGACATTCGCCGATCGGAGCGATTGCTGGCGGAAGCCAATGCCTTGGTGGGAGTGGCCAAAGCGGACTATTTCCCGCGCATTACGCTTTCAGGCACGCTCGGTTTCGCGGCTCGCGATTGGGACGATATGTTCGAATCGATTTCCCAGTTTGAAAGTGGTGCAGGAGGTGTATCCCTTCCCGTATTTCAAGGAGGCCGTCTTCGGGCCAACCAGACTCAAGCCAAAGCCCTGTACGAAGAGCGCTCCTTGCTTTACCAGCAATCAGTCATTGCGGCAGTCACCGAAGCAGAGGATTTCCTGCAATCGGTCCGCTTGTTGGAAGCCCAAAGCAAGGCCATTGCCCGCTCGGTGGAGGCGTCTAGCAACGCCCGGCGCATCTCCATGCTGCAGTACGAGCAAGGCGTTTCCGACTTTATCACTGCTCTCGATGCCGAGCGAACCGCTTTGGACGCGGAACAGCAATTCGAGCAAGTAAAGCGTAACCAGTATATTGACACCATAAATCTGATACGAGCCCTAGGTGGGGGTTGGTAGTTTCGAATCTATTTTCCCGAATCCCATGCATTTGAACCGAACGAGTCGCCTTCTCTGTAGCCTAGCGCTTGGCATCGCTTGCCAGGCCGTGGCCCAGGACCAAACCCCTGTCTCCGTAACCAAGCCGCTTTTGGATGCCAACCAATCCCGTTTCCAGTTCACGGGTACGATCACTTCGGAGCGGGTGGCTTCCCTTTCTCCTAGAGTGGCGGGCCTAGTCGCCAAGGCCGATGCGGAAATGGGATACTCTGCCAAGGCGGGCGACATGCTGGTTGGTCTGGATGACACGCTGGCTCGCATGGAGTTGCGGGAGGAAGAGCTGAATTTGGAAGCGGCAGAAACGGATTTGATAAATTCCAAGCGCCGACTGGATGAAGCGGTGAATCTGGGCGATGCCAATTTTCCGAGATCGGAGCGGGAAAACCGTGAGACCACTTACCGTATGGCTCAAATAGCGGTCAGTCGCTTGGAGACCTTGGTCGAAACCCAGAGGGAGATCGTCGAGCGCCATCGAATTATCGCCCCATTCGATGGGATGGTGGCGGAAAAAATGGCGGAAGTGGGCGAGTGGGTGCAGACCGGGAATCCGGTCCTTCGATTCGTGGATACGGAAAGCTTGCGACTCGATGTGCAAGTGCCACAGGAACAGCTGGCTTTAGTTATGGGGTCGGACACTGTCATGGTAGAAATTGCTGGCTCTGGAGAGAACGCCTTCGAGGCCCATATTGAAGCGAGGTCTCCGCAGGTGGATCCTCAGACGCGAACCTTTCAGGTGCGGATCCAGCTCGATAATTCGTCGCCCAATGTAAAGCCGGGCATGTCTGCGGTAGCGATCTTCAAGCCCAGTTCCGAGGACGCCAGCGTCTTTATTACCCGCGATGCTATACTGCGTACGGCCGACGGACAGGTGATGGTCTGGGTAGCGGAAAGCAGAAGCGGAGGATTTAAAGCCTCTCGACGAATCGTCCAAACCGGTCCTACGAGCGGGGATTTCATTCAAATCGTTTCAGGTTTGCAGCCGAGCGACCAAGTAATATATCAAGGAAACGAGCTCCTTCAGGAGGATCAGGCGATTCGAATCGTCGAATCCGTAATTCCAATAGAACGCGAACGCTAACGCCAACCCCAGTCCCATTATCCCATGTTCGAGTGGTGCATTAAACATCCCACACAAGTTGCCGTAATCGCTTTGCTGGTCTGCGTACTGGGAACGGTAGCGGCCCTGAGGATACCGGTGCAGATGATCCCCGACCTGGATGTACGCACCATATCCGTGGTCACGCGTTGGCCAGGGGCAACGCCGCAAGATGTGGAGAAGGAGATTCTCATCGAGCAGGAAGACTATCTGCAGAATGTGCCGGGCCTGCAGCGCATGATCTCCTCGGCTTCCATGAGCTCGGCTGAGATCGAACTGGAATTTCCTTCTACCATCGATGTCAACGATGCGCTTATCCGAGTCCTTAACGCTTTAAGCCAGGTGCCCAGCTATCCGGAAAACGTCGACGAGCCCCGGGTCATAGCCACGTCGTTTTCCGCGAATTCCTTTATGTTCTACGCGCTCATAGATACGTCGGGAGAACGCGAGCCAGAGGATGTGCTTCGGATGATCGATTTGGTCATGGAGCGCGTCAAACCTCGGATGGAGCGCGTACCTGGTGTATCGCAAATACGGGTACGGGGAGCTCCTGAGCAGCAAATTCGTGTCAATGTGGATTTGGCTCGGCTGGCATCAGTGGGCCTGACCATGCAGGATGTGCGCAACGCTATTCGAGATCGTAACCGAGACATCTCGGCGGGGGATATTAGCAGTGGCAAACGGCTATACTTGGTCCGAACGATCGGGCGCCTGGAAACGCCCGAGCAGCTTTCTTCGATTATCCTCAGGCGTACGGGGGATTCCGTTACCAAGCTAGGGGATGTGGCGGAAGTGCAATTGAGTTTCTATGAGCCGGATTCCGTCGTCTATCAGCGAGGCGAGCTGGGCATCATGGTAATGGTTTCCCGTGAATCGGGAACCAACGTCATCGAGATACGCGATGCTATGACCAAGGTGGTAGAGGGGATCAATCGAGATGTGCTAGCGCCGGTGGGGATGAACATGTATAAGACGAGCGATGATGTGCGTTACGTCGTATCCTCTATTAAGAACGTCTGGCGCAATTTGATCTTGGGAGCAATCGCAGCTACCTTCGTGCTTTGGCTCTTTTTGCGTTCGGCCGCGGGAACGCTCATATGCGTAGCGGGGATACCGATTTGTACCATTGCCGCATTTATCGGTCTGCAAGCGGCAGGGCGGACGATAAACGTTATATCGCTGGCTGGGGTAGCTTTCGCCATCGGAATGACGGTGGACAACGCCATTGTCGTTTTGGAGAGTATTGAGAAAAAGCGTCGGTTGGGTTTAAGCCGGATTGACGCTGCCATAGCGGGTGTGCGGGAAGTCTGGTCATCGGTATTGGCCTCGACGATGACCACCGTGATTGTTTTCGCCCCGGTTTGGCTGATTAAGGAAGAGGCTGGGC
>CAZFUD010000037.1:0-26306 GCA_964521705.1 uncultured Opitutaceae bacterium
CGTCATAGGGGAAGTCGCCATTGGAATGGATGTAGCCATTGCGATCCTCGATTGGCCTCAGCGCCCGTGGGACGAAGTCTGGAGCCGCGTACCAATTTCGGCCAGCGACCAAGTCCAGCTTTCCGTCATTGTCGACGTCGACAATGGCGCAGCCTTCATTGGCGTCCACCGCTAGCAACTTGGCGGAAAAGGAAACACTCTTCTCACCGGCCTGAGCAGTGTTCCCGATCAGGAAAACAAAGCTCCCGAGAATAACAATGAGGGGCAGTTTCGTTAGTTTCATAATTTAAGAGTAAATAGTCGCGAAACTGGGGATTAATTCAATCAATTAATAATATCACGAGAATGATGGAATCTCGAATTTAACATCGCTCATGCTTCGCTGGATCCCAGCCTCGCCCGGCTAAGATCAACGCTGCCCGTCGGCAGGATGGCTTGTTCTCAAGAATTGCATTTAATGTAGGAGCGGCTTTACGCCGCAATAATTTCAATGGGATCACAAGACGATTCTGTTAAAAGTTGTCAGCCTACTTCCCATTAATCACCTGGGGTTGAGCCTTCGATCCAGGCATATCCACAATCTCTATACTGAGTTTTGATTTATTCGGCAGATTATCCCGTATGGCCAAAGTAATCGTCTTCAACCCCCTTTCCACATCAAACGCGTAGCGATCGTTCTTCCGTTCAACCATTTCATCCTCTGCCCAAAGAACGCTTTCCTCCGGTCCAGACATCTTCAAACTAATCTTCCCCGCTGTTCTAACATCAATCTGGAAACGCAAGTAGTGTACCCTAGTAAGCCCTTGTTGCCTCAAGGCAGGGACCCCGTCCAAGGGAAGCGTGCCATCCACTTTCGAATACAAAGGGCGCCATTCGAACAGAGGATCATCAGAAGTAACGTATCCAAATGGCTTGTGGCGCAAGAGATCGGCAAAACCGCTATCTCCATCCTGGTCATGCAAGTATTGGAAGGTTCTGGCAATTCGGCCTGACGATACTTTATACGCCCCTTCTTTTCCAAGCTCAGAAAGGAAGGCGACCATGTCCGCTAGCTCATCTTTCCGTAAACTTGCGGTCAGCCCAGGAGGCATGAGCGAAACTGGGCTAATCGTTTGGGATGCGATATCGCTTTTGGATACGACAATGCTCTGATCTGAGGCATCCCTCACGGTAATCGATTGCGCATCCTCCTTGGATAGCGTTCCCGATATCAGCGATCCATCTTTTAGAGAAGCGCTAACCACGTGGTAGCCTTCTTTTATTTTCTTTTGCGGCTGCAGCAACGAATCGATTATGTAATCCATCGGCGCGCTAGCTCCAAGACTAGATAGATCCGGGCCTAACGAGCCTCCGGACCCGCCTATGGCGTGACAAGTATAGCACAGGAGCGAATCGCGACGATAGACTGCTTCCTACCGGTGATCCAATCCTCGATTAGCGCGATTGTTGTCGTCAGCTACAGCCTTAGTTATGGCCGCGCGTTGTTCGTCGTTGTAAAAGTCCGTGTCGAGCGCCTTGCGCTGTCGGCCCGAAAGCTCCTCCAGCATTCCAAGCAATGCGTCGACTATCTGGGGTTCAGCATCTTGCTCCAAAGCGGCGGTCCTAGCCGGCCAGGTGGTGTACCCGCCAAGATAGTGCTGCTCGGGCGGAGGAATGTATCCGGCCGCTCCGTTGGCCAGCGACATATTGACCGTGGTTTCGAAAGGGCTCTGGGCTTTCAATTTGAGACCCGTAATACCGTAGACTTCATTGGGCATAGCGGTAACGCCAAGATCGCCAATCCGAACCGTCTGAAGAATAAGCTTCTCCTCCGGGTTATTGAGAAGCCAGATCGCCTGCTCGGCATAGACTTCAGAACGATTCTCAGGAAGACGGTCACCACGCCTCGCATTCATCTCGGTCGCCCACGATACCCGCTGTCCGCCAGCCAAGCGACGTTTAAGCGTGATCGCTTTTTCCACCATACCGAGCTCAGGCGTATCGGTAATGTATTCTATATTATTATACGCTTCGTATGCGATATCTGTCAGCTCCTCGGAATATCGTTCGATCCCGTAGTTCTCCTTTTTTGGGTTGGAGTAATCCATCCAGTGAAGATCACCTGAAGTTCCCTGAGAAATGGCGACTACGTAGGGCGCATTACCCGAATCGGTAGAACGGATCTTCGCCTCCATTAGCTCGCAAAACAATCCGTAGTAGTCGGCAGAGAATCCTCCCCGCACTCCGAAGTAGTGCATGGAGTAATTGGCAAGCAAGCCAATCGGGCGCTTTCCATTCGAAGATTGAAAACTCAGCAGGGTTAGCCCAGAATCGACAGGACCAGCTTCACCTATGTAATCAGGATTCTGATACCCAGGATGCATCATGGCCCGAACCGTCTTCTCGCCGAAAGGATCGTCGGCGTACTTGTCCGGATGTTTCAGCCAGCGACGGCAGTGGGTATGGGCAGGCGCATCAACGACGGTCCAACCTACGCGAGCTGGTTCCAGATTGAAGAAAGCCTGGGCGATCCCTTCGGCGATTTTTGGCGGCAAAAAGGCTTCGTAGTCGGGATCGCTATTAGTGCCCAAACACATGTTCATAACGCTAGGCGCATTGTGAGTATGGGTTGAGGAGATCAGGATGCGATCGACGGCTATACCCGTCTGCTGATGGGCCAATTCCTTGGCTCGTTCACAGACGTCCCTGGGGATCATGCAGGAATCGACCACGGCGATAGCGATCGTTTCCTGGCCAGAGTCTATGACAAAGCAGCGGGCATACAAAGGATCCACTACCCTGTCCTCCGTTCTCTGAATAAATCCGCCATTGCGGATAGCCGGGAGTTTGAGTGGAGAAGCATCAACGGAATACGCCCCGACACGCAGCTGAGAAAAGGACCGGGCACAACCCCCAATCAAAGCCATTAGGCATAACAAAAGGGCTAGAACGAACCAGCGCCGCAAAAACCCGTGCGAGTTGTTCTCACGGCCCGCAATTGCGGAAGGATATGGCAACGGTTTAAGCATAAGATAAGCGCATTTGAAAAACCACGTCTTAGAACTGCATAATGTCGCTATCAAATTAACTACCGCATAGCTACCCTAATGTCAGTCATTGGAATAGGAAATTCAGCAAGCGTTGGACGGGTCGGCAGGATTCATGGCCCTTCCAGCTTTGACTAATATGGTTGTGGACCGAATCGTATTTTCCCAATCTCAAATCTGAATCGTTCCCCAAAATATTGAAACTCAATCGAAACAGTCCGATCGTAGTCAGAAGGCGAAATCCGAACCTCTTTAGACTGAGCACCCCTGTATCTCCAAGCGCCTTCTTGTTGCTAACGGGAGCGAGCTTGACGCTGCCCACTTTGGCCCAGGGTGAAGAGAAGCTTTCATTCAACTTAGAGGTACGCCCGATCCTGTCCGACAACTGTTTTCACTGCCACGGACAGGATGCGGACCAGCGGGAGGCTGATCTGCGGTTGGATACTCTAGATGGAGCGACTAGCGACTTAGGCGGTTACGCGGCCTTGGTCCCAGGTGATCCGGCAGAAAGCGAACTTTACCTGAGGATCACCAGCGACTTAGAAGACGAGCAAATGCCCCCGCCCGACTCGAATCGATCCCTGACAGACGAACAGCGGGAAACCCTGCGGCTATGGATTGATCAAGGCGGAGAATACGACACCCATTGGGCTTTCGTTCCGCCTGAAAAGTCCGAGATCGATGCTTCCCAAGTTAGCCCTATCGACTATTTTATCGGCGAGCGATTACAACAAGAAGGTCTAGATTTCGCCCCCGGCGCCGCTCCAGGAATCTGGCTACGAAGGGCGAGCTTCGATCTAACCGGCCTTCCCCCGACGATCAGAGAGCTGAATGCCTTTAATGAAGCTGTGTCCACCAAAGGCGAAAAAGCTTTTGAGGAGGCCGTCGACCGGCTCCTGGACTCTCCGCATTTTGGTGAGCGACTGGCCGCCGACTGGATGGATGCCTCGCGCTATGCCGATACGCATGGTTTCAACAACGACTCGTCGCGCAGCATGTGGCGGTGGCGCGATTGGGTTATCGATGCCTTCAACGCCAACATGCCATACGACCAGTTCATTAAGGAACCGCTGGCAGGGGACCTACTACCCGACCCATCGCTCGAACAACTGATAGCCACTGGTTTCAATCGAAACCATGGAATCAACTCCGAGGGAGGCATTATCGAGGAAGAGTATCTGGTTGAATACGTCGCCGATCGCGTTCGGACCGTCAGCATGGTCTGGTTGGGTCTGACTGCTGAATGCGCCCGATGTCACGATCACAAATACGATCCAATGACCCAGGAGGACTACTACCGCTTGTTCGCCTTCTTCAATAACGTAACGGAATTCGGAGAGGATGGGCGAGTCGCCAATGCCGTACCCATGATCGCGTCACCCACTCGCGAACAGCGAGCCCAATTGGAATCTCTGGAAACGAGCTTGAAAGGGATTACCTCTAGCCAAGAGCGTTATCTCCGAGGTCGCGAGATAACGAATGGCATGATTCAAGATGCGGGAAAACGCCTCGAGAGCCTGGGCAATAGCATCCCCGAGCCGGTCTGGCAGATCGGATTCACCGACAACGCCGAAAATGAAATACTCGAGCTCAGTAGTGATGCTTTAAGTACAACAAAGGGGGTGATTGATGATGCCTTCGAATCTTCCTCGGAAGGGCCAACTCTTCAGATCAAAGCGGAAACTATCAAACTCGAAGAAAAGACTCATGCCTTCACGCTCGCTTTCTGGGCCCGACCCAACGAAAACGTCTCTGACAACGTTCCTCTGATATCCAATAGCTCCTTCGAAGCCGAGCCCAGCAGTTCTAACTATGGGTACGGATGGGACATCCGTCTTGTCGGCGGTGAGATCGAAATCGCTTTCGCTAAACGTTATCCCGCCTACGCAGCTATATTGCGAACAAGGTCAGCGAAAATCCGAGCTGACGAGTGGCGGCATGTGTCCGTTAGCTTTACAGGCAGGAAAGAGGACGACAACGCCTACACGCCGGCATCGCGATTCCGCATCCACATCGATGGAGAGGAAGTTCGAACCATTGTCCGGCATGATGGTATGCAAGACTTCCCCAAAAAGATGGATCGCCCCACATCCTTCGGTTCCGATTACTTTTCCAATGGAGATCAATTCGAGGGCTCTCTCGATGAGATTCAGCAATTCGACAGAGCTCTCAGCCCCGACGAAATCCGCAGCCTCTTTGAACACCAGGCGCTCTCGCATATTATTGCCAAGGCAGGAAGGACCGAACCGGTCCTCCAAAACGCCGATCGCCTTTCCCAGAGGGAGCAAAACCGTATCCTTTCCGCTTACTTAATCCAATATTCGGATACGGAATGGCAACGTCTACAATCGATTAGGGATCGGACCATCAACGCTCTGCTCGATCTAGATCGGAAGATTCCCACGACAATGATCATGCAGGAAAGTGGAGAGCGCCGCGATACCTTTGTCTTATCCCGCGGCCAGTACGATGCTCATGGAGAGAGGGTAGATGCAGGAGTTCCTGAAGATTGGATCGCATCTTGGCCGAAAAACGCTCCGAAAAACCGACTAGGGCTGGCCCAGTGGTTGACCCAGCCTAATCAGCCTCTAACGGCTCGGGTCGTCGTTAATCGTTTCTGGCAGCAATTCTTTGGTATCGGGCTCGTGAAAACCTCTGAAGACTTCGGCATTCAATCCGAATACCCAAGTCACCCCGAATTGCTCGATTGGCTGGCAGTCGAATTTCAAGAATCTGGCTGGGACGTCAAAGCTCTCCTAAAGCGAATCGCCCTATCGAGAACGTATCGGCAAGAATCGAGAATCTCAACCGAGATGCAGCGTAAAGATCCCGAAAACCGCCTGCTCGCCCGCGGGCCCCGTCTACGTCTGCCCGCAGAATCGATTCGAGATCAGGCTTTGTATATTTCCGGGCTGCTCGATGGCCAAATTGGCGGCCCCAGCGTTCGCCCATACCAGCCGGAAGGATTTTACGACAACACAGTCGTCGGGGCTAACTATCCAAGCACAAAGTGGATCGAGAGCGAAGGTACGGATATCTATCGGCGCAGCCTCTACACCTTTTGGAAACGCACGGTGCCCCACCCTCTAATGACCACCTTTGATACTCCTGACCGCGAAGTTTGCTCGGTGCGTCGCTCTCGTACAAATACGCCTATTCAAGCTCTCGCCGTCATGAATGCTCCCATCTTTGTAGAGTCCGCCCGCGCTCTTGCGGAAGCCATCCTCGATAGCCCCAGTGACTCGGATTCAGTAAACTTGGCCCGAGCCTTCCAGCTCGCGACCGGCCGAAATCCAGACCCCCAAGAATTGGATACATTGCTCAGCGCCTTGGAGGAAATGAAAGACTCGTTTAAAAATGCGCCCGAAGAAGCAGAGGCCTATCTAATGGTGGGCCGGCGCCCCGCATCAGAGAAACACCCAGAATGGAAACTAGCGGCCTACACCGCCGTAATGAGCCTAATCCTCAACCTCGATGAATCGCTAACCAAAGGATGAACTATTATTGGATCCGAAGGAGCGGCTTTAAGCCGCGATCTCATAGCTCCCTTATCGCGGCGTAAAGCCGCTCCTACACATTTACAGGCTATGCACGACTGCCAAAACTATTCTCAGCCCGCTACCCGCCGCGACTTTCTAACCAAGATGGCCTACGGCGTTGGCTCAGCCGCTCTCGGATCCTTGTTCTCGAGTAATGGATACGGAGCCGCCAAGCTGTCCTACGCTTCTAAATTGGAAGCAAAGGCCAAGCGAGTAATCTTCCTTTTCCAATCCGGTGGGCCCTCACATCTAGACCTGTTCGATCCAAAGCCTCAAATCGCCACTCGATTCGGTCAAGACGTACCGAAATCCGTGTTTGGCGATCAACGAATCACCGGCATGGTTTCTAACCAAGACCGCTTTGTCGTTGTTCCCAGCAAGTACGCTTTCGAGCCAGCTGGGCAATGCGGGATGGAACTGAGTGAGCTTTTGCCATGGACTAAAAAGGTCGCTGACGAGATCTGCCTGATTCGCACTGTCCACAGTGAAGCGATCAATCACGACCCCGCCATCACCTTCTTCCAGACTGGGAGCCAACAACCCGGCCGGCCCAGCATGGGAGCATGGGTGGATTACGGGCTCGGGACCGAAAACAACAATCTACCTTCCTTCGTGGTCATGAATTCCGTCGCTAGTGAAGGCTCAGCGGGCCAGGGCCTCCTCTCGCGCCTCTGGGGGGCTGGATTCCTTTCCAGCAAGCACCAAGGTGTGCAATTCCGAGGGGGCGACGATCCCGTACTCTACCTCCGCAATCCGCCCGGCTTTGGCATCTAGCGGCGGCGGGCCTTTCTGGATAGCTTGAAATCGCTCAACTCGCAAAACGTAGATCGCGTGGGCGATCCGGAGATCGAGTCACGTATCGCGCAGTATGAGATGGCTTATCGAATGCAGACTAGTGTTCCTGATCTCGCCGACTTACGCGATGAGCCCGAATCGACGTACCAGCTTTACGGTGACGATGCTAGGACTCCCGGAACCTTCGCCGCCAACTGCCTAATGGCCCGTCGCCTGAGTGAACGCGGCGTGCGCTTCGTGCAACTGTACCATCGAGGCTGGGATCACCACGGCAGCCTGCACAAGCGCTTGCCGGTTTCCACGCGAGACACGGATCAAGCCAGCGCGGCCCTGGTCATGGACCTGAAGCGCCGAGGCTTGCTCGACGACACCCTCGTCATTTGGGGCGGCGAATTCGGCCGCACCGTTTACGGCCAAGGAGACGCGAAACCCGACGCCTACGGTCGCGATCATCACGGGAAAACGTTCTCTCTCTGGATGGCTGGAGCGGGCATTAAGAAAGGACACGTTCATGGGCTCTCAGACGACTTCGGTTTCAATATCGCTCAAGGAGGCGTGCACATCCATGACATCCAAGCCACCATCCTACAGCAGCTTGGCATCGATCACGAGGCTCTCACCTACAAATTCCAGGGCCGACAATACCGGCTGACCGACGTGCATGGAAAAGTGATCAAGGAAATCCTTGCGTAGATGGACATGAAATGTCTCTCCTCCACGTGAAGATTGTCCATGGATCGAAGCCAAATCCAAGCGACGAGGCCCTAATAGGTTTCGTTGCTCGCTATATCACTCTATCCATGATTCAAAGCGGATTTCAGCAACCCATTATTCTTGCTCGAGGAGAAGACAAGTATGGCAACTTTGAACACATATAAGCGCGTCCTGAATCGAGCGTCCCCTCAGCAACCCTCGTAAAGCATTTCAATGCAGCGCATGAACACCCTACGGGAATAAGCAAAACCTCTGGAGCCTTTGAGGAGGCGGAGAAATAAGAGCCCATATCCAGTCGTGTCCCAACCAATCGATACACTAGGCACTAGCGATTCGCTGCTTTCCTACGAAGAAAAGGTATCCCTCGATAAGCTCGGATACGCATCAATCGGTAAGCTGCTAAGCGACGACGAACTTTATGCTATTCGTAACTGCGTCCAAGCAGTACTTACATACGAGGGCGATCAAGCGGGCCATGAGCTGTTCTCATCCAAACGAATCAAGCACCCCAAAGAAGCGGGAGCAGATCGACTGGCAAACTTGGCCAACAAAGGAGAGGTATTCGATATTCTATACACGCACCCAAAACTGCTTTCCGCCATTCGTCATGTTTTGGGAGACGAGTTCAAGCTTTCCTCGCTGAACTACCGCTCCGCCAAACCGGGACAGGGATTACAGAAGTTGCATACCGATTGGCCCGATGCTGTAGAACCCGGACAATACAAGGTCTGCAACTCGATTTGGTTGCTTGATGATTTTACAGCTGCCAATGGCGCGACTCGCGTTGCGCCAGGCACTCATCTCTGCGGCAAGACGCCAGAAGAATCGATGGACGACCCATGGAAACAGCACCCCGATGAAACGCTCATCGAAGCGAAAGCCGGAACGGTAGTTGTATTCAATTCTCACTGTTGGCATGGCGGAACAACAAACCAAACCGAGCATCCTCGCCGCGCCATTCACAGCTATTTTTGCGGACGCGATCAGATCCAGCAAACGCCGCAAAAAGACTGGATCCGCCAAGAAACGCTGGACCGGATATCGGATAAAGCGAAGTGGCTCTTGGATGTATAAAGCATTCAAACCTAGTCCTACTGTAGCAGGATGATCGTTCCGATCAGCAGGCCTGGGCTACCTCAACTTATTTTCTAGTATCAAGATTGGCGGGGCTTCGCGAGCCAAGGCCTCGAACCTACCCATATGCCGGTCCCGCATGCCCACGGGTACGTAAGCCGCTCCCATTACGTTATCTACATCGCCTTCTCCATCTGCATCGCCTGAATCCATGGAAAGCCATCGGCCGTTAAAAGTCGCGGGATGCGTACGTGGATTAAACGCCAGGGCCGACGTTTGCTCTAGAAATACGAAGTTCTCCGGGATCTCCGCATCGAAATCCGGGTGAAAGGCGATAGCCGCGATATCCAGATCCCCATCTTGATTGAAGTCTTCCACCTCGGCTCCATAAACCCCATACATTGGATAAAAGTAAGCTTCTTCGAAATTCAACTCGCCCCGATTTAGATAGATGCGAATCCCATGGTCCCGCTTAAGGGTATTGTATGGATCCGAGTCTCCATTGTCCCCATTCAAAGTAAGGATATCTGGAGCTCCATCATCATTGAAATCGCGGACTTCAAATCCTATGTAACCAAATGATGGATGCTTTTCCCATAGAATCCTCTGCTCAAACCCGCCCTTTCCATCATTGATGAATAGACTGACGTTTTCCCTAGCAGCGCTGGCCATTACTAGGATGTCCTGAAACCCGTCGCCATTGAAGTCATGGGCCTCCCCTTTTACAATTCCCGGCTGCTGGCTAAGGATGAGGGGATCGTCCATAAACTCTTCTGTGTCTACATTTTTTCGGTACACTGAAAAATCGCCAGTATAGTCCCCGAAGTTGCTCACCAGGAATTCTTCCATTCCATCATTGTCCAGATCGGCCAGGTCGAAATCCGCTGGACGATGCAAGCCTTTAACCAGGATTTTCAAGCCCATGAATACTCCGGATAGCACGCGGGTTCGCTGCAATTCGCCAAACTTGCCTCCAATATTGGAAGCAAAGAGATCTCCGATGGAGAGCAAATAAAGCGATTCCCCATTGCTGCGAGCCTCCACCAACGCGACTCCAGGCGAGGAATGGGCGTCGTGAAAATTGAAATTGCGATCAAGGACCGTCAGGCGCTCGGCTCCGCTATCGTGTGCGTAAAGCAGCTTATTCGTTTCGTCGATATGGACCATGGACGTAATGGCGGAATCCATACGGTATTGCGTTTCAGCTACCGTAAATAGATCCAGGTCCTCGGAAATCGCCGACTTGCTTGGCTGAGGAATCGCTTCTTCCGGAGCGCCCTCGATATAATAGCTTCTCAGTTGCTTCCAATCCGCCTCAGAAATCAGAGGTTGATCCGGGATCATTTTTGCATCGCGAACAAACTCCTCTCGCAAGTGGATGCTGTCCCAAGCGAATTCCTCTACCCCTTCCATCGCCTGATAGTCGACAATCCCCAAAAAGAATCCCATATAAGTGAGCGCGAACTCCCAACTTCGCTTGGTTAGCAAATCAGGCTCTGGGACCTGATGGCAAGCGATGCAGTGCTGGTAAGCGAGCAATCGGCCTGATTCAGCCGCATTGATTCTGCCCGCTTCTCTTTCCGATTCGGGAGCGCAAGCCCCCAGAAGGAAAGACAATGTCAGCAATATATGTATCTGAGTCTGACGGAAGAGCTTCACAATTTAAGAGCAGTTCTAGCAGTCCTTCTCATTCGATCCACTAAAAAGATCTCAAAACGGAATTGGAGGACCGCACTAGTCGAAAAGCTCAGGATGCTACGGGTCCCCCTGCCTTTCTTATTCCACGTCCTGCGTTAGCAGGATCCTCGTGATGCGAAGCGTTATTTCGCGGCAGCGACTGTTGATAATGGATCGATTAACAGTGATTTCTGCGAATTCAAATTCCGCTTCGCGGAAGCAGGATGATCGGGCCGATCAGCAGGTCTGGGCAAACGAAATGCCGGCATTTCAGGGAAATGGGTCTATCTACGATCGCAGTCTAAGGGCCGCGACTACTTAATCGAGGCCCTTGGCGGTCCGCTCTTTCACAGGCCACCAACGGTCTATTTTACGAGCAAGGCGTTTGACAACCTGTTGATTCGAATCGGCACGATCGGTTCTCTCGTAAGGGTCAGATTTCAGGTTGAACAAGAGTGGGGCCGTTTCGTCGGGAGGATATTTCATCTTGCCCGGCCGACCGTCATATCTGAGGAGCAATTTCCACTCATCTTCGATCACCCATCGATAAAGCAAGGAAGCTTCGGGGCTATGGATGTCCGCGATATCGTGGGCGAAGGATTCCCCGAAAAGCGTATTCCTTCGTATCTTCTTTCCACTCTGCAAAGCCGGCAGCAAATCGAGCCCCGGCAAATTGCTTGGTCCGGATGCATTCGCAGCCGCCAATACCGTTGGCACGATATCGATACTGCTGCACAGTTCTGGACGCTCCGAGGGAGCGATTTTACCAGGCCAGGAGAACATGATCGGCGTTCGCGTTCCGGCCTCGTATGGACTGCGTTTGGAATAACGGTCATAGCCATTTCGGTCTTCCCGCTGAATCCAGCCATTGTCCGTAACATAAACGACCAGGGTATTGTTCCGAACGCCTCGGCTTTCCAGGCCATCCAGGAGTTGCCCGCAGGTCTCGTCAAACCACTCGCACATGGCGTAGTACTTGGCAACGAATTCGCTGTCCACCAACTCTTTATATTTGTCGAACAAGCGCGCGGGCGGCGTATGGGGCGTATGAGGCAGAAAAGGGGCATACCAGACGAAGAATGGCTTTTTTTGCTTCTGGGCTTCGTCGATAAAATCGAACACGGGATCCAATCCCTCTCGCCCGATTTTCAGGCCATCGTCCCCGTGCCTTCCACGCGGTTTCGGGTACCCTCGGGTCATTCCATGGGTGAATCCACCCCGCTGATACGAACCTTCCCACCATTTACCGCTTTGATGACTTAAATAACCTGCCTCGCCAAGCAATCGAGGCAAAGTGGGCAGTTCATCTATGTGGGAAATCAGCAGCTCTTTCGCGGTTTTCCCTTCCGCTTCAACGTGAGCAGCATTTTGTTCTGTATCAGCGGGATCGTTACCCGACGTACGATTCTGATGCGTATACAATCCGGTAGCCAACGTCATCAGCGCGGGTCGACAAAGGGCAGTAGGAACATAGCCCCGCCTAAAAGTAGCGCTTTCGGCAGCCAGGCGATCCAAACGCGGGGTTTGAATATGCTCGTGCCCCATAAAGCTGTAGTCCGTCCATGCTTGGTCATCCGAAATTATGAGGACAATATTAGGCCTGTCTTCAGCTGAGATTATGCCATGAGCTAGAGTTAAAAAAGAAAACAGAATTAGTGAATTTTTCATAGGGTATCGGGTTTTCAGGGACGACTGGCTAGCGACTTTCGATCGCTCTAAAAATTCTAAATAGACAGGGAATACAGCTTCTTAACCCTATCAAATAAATTGTAGTCTCTAGCCGAATTCGTGCAAATGATTGCGGAAAACATGCTATTAACTTGGGCAATCATGGCGGATAATCTACAAAAACCAGGCTACTCACTTTGCTCGAGAATACTACTTTAAAGGTCGGATTCTGACAGCTGGCAAAGACAGCCTAAAACGCGATTTTTCCAGATTCCCCACTATCTTCAACTTTCCTTCTAAGCCAATCGACTACCAACGTAAGCTTTTCCTACAATGAACCACCGCAATCCTAAGACGCGATACCAACCCAAATTCCACTCCTTTTGGCTAGCCCTCACGCTGCTCTGCTCGATCAGCCAAGCCCAATCCGGATTCGAATCCCTTTTCAATGGAAAAGACCTTTCCGGATGGGAGGGCCAAGACGGCTTATGGAAAGTCGAGAACGGAGCGATCGTCGGCTCTACTCATGGGGTCACCCTCGAGGCCAACACCTTCCTAGTTTGGAAAGGAGAGGACGCAGGCGATTTCCATCTTAAGGTGTCGCTCCGCCTTACGGGCGAGAACAACTCCGGAATCATGTACCGGGCTCAACAGATAGACGACGTTCCCTTTGGACTTTCTGGGAACCAATTGGATATCCATCCGAGACCTGAATATCTCGGGATGTACTACAGCGAGAAAACCGGCCGAGGAATCGTCGCTACCCGTGGTCAAAAAGCGCTGGTAACCGACGCAGTGGACGAGAAGGGGAAATCAAAGCCGGAAATCATAGGCGACCTCGGTATGACTCCTGAAATTTCCCTGCGGGGCTGGAACGAATATGAGGTCATCGCGGTAGGGGATCGGGTCATTCACAAAGTCAATGGAATCGTAACCGTCGACGTTACCGATCGTTTTCCGGGCGTGCCCCGTGAGGGGAAGATCGGGATTCAGCTACATCGTGGCCCTCCTATGATCGCCCGCGTCAGGGACGTTCAACTGATACGACTTTCAGGCAACGCTGCCAAAAGAGCGCTCGAGGCTGCCTACTTCGAGGAAGGAGCCTCGGTAAACGAAAACCGAGCCACGCCAAGTGAGCGGATAACCGTAAAAGAAGGATTCGAGGTCGAATTGCTCTACTCCGTTCCGCAAGAAACTCAGGGATCTTGGGTCAATCTGTGCACGGATGACAAAGGGCGCCTCATCGCCAGCGACCAATTTGGCGGACTTTTCCGATTTCCCGCTCCTGAGCCAGGGCAGGTCTTGGTTCCCGACGATATCGAAAAAGTACCCGCAGGCATCATAGCGGGCAACGGCCTGCTTTGGGCTTTCGACGCTCTCTATGTCGGTGTCAACAACTACGAAGATGGATCCAAGTCTGGCCTCTACCGAGTCACCGACTCGAATGGCGACGACAAGCTAGATAAAGTCGAATTGCTGCGACAAATATCCGCCCGTGGCGATCATGGCGTGCACGCCGTTCGCTTGGCACCCGATGGGGAATCGATTTTCCTGATCACCGGCAACAATACGGAACCAACCGAATGGAGTTCGTCGCGAGTCAACACCAACTGGGGCGAAGACCATCTGTTGCCACGAATGCCTGATGGTCGAGGCCACAATCGTGTTCGTTTAGCTCCGGCAGGCATCATTTACAAAGTTTCTCCCGATGGGAAAGAATTCGAGATATACTCGCACGGATATCGCAATATTTTCGACGCCGACTTCAACGCCGATGGCGAGCTATTCACCTATGACGCCGATATGGAGTATGACTTCAATACTCCCTGGTACCGACCCACTCGAGTGAACCACGTCGTCAGTGGGTCAGACTATGGCTGGCGCAACGGCACGGGCAAATGGCCCGAATGGTACATCGATAGCGTTCCCGCGGCTGTCAACATAGGTCCCGGATCTCCAACGGGTGTAACCTTCGGCTACGGAGCCAAATTCCCGGCCAAGTACCAGAAGGCCTTCTTCATCCTCGATTGGAGTTGGGGCAAGATCTACGCAACCCACCTCGAGCCGAAAGGCTCCAGCTACGGAGGCAATTTTGAATTGCTCTTGTCGGGAGCTCCCATGCCAGTGACCGACGCGGTCATCAATCCTGAGGACGGGGCGATGTACTTCACCATCGGCGGAAGGCGAGTACAATCCGGCTTGTATCGCGTTACCTATATTGGGGACGAGGATACTTCACCCGTGAACGCCAAAACGAGCGGACAACGGGCTCGAAACTTGAGGAAAAGCCTCGAGCAATATCACGGAGTGGTCGACGCGAACGCTATCAAGAAAGCCTGGCGCTATCTCGATCACGAGGATCCTTTCATGCGTTCAGCAGCCCGTATCGCCATCGAAAGCCAGCCCTCGAGAACTTGGGCCAACCGAGCTTTAAAGGAACGTTCAGCGAGCCGGCAAATCCCAGCCCTACTCGCGCTGGCTCGTGTCGAAGGTATCGATCCTTTCCACCGAAAAGATAGCGATCCGCCGGTGAACAAGACTTTAGGCGAAGATATCATTAACGCCCTTCTCAGCATCGATTTCGAAAGGCTAAGCGAAACCGATCAACGCGGGTTGGTTAGAGCCTACCAAGTTGTATTCAATCGCTTCGGACAGCCAAAGCCTGCCTCGGCGATGAAGGTGGCGGTTCAACTGGATGCCCACTTTCCTGCTAGTACTTTGGAAATGAATCAGGTGCTCTGCGAAACCTTGGTCTTCCTACAATCGCCAACAGTGGCCAAGAAGGCCATCGCTCTTCTCAAACAAGCTCCTACTCAAGAAGAGCAACTAGAGTACGCCCGCTCCCTGCGTATGCTGACAACTGGCTGGACTAACGAGCTGAGAACTGAATATATCGAGTGGTTCTTGAACGCCGCTAACTACCGAGGAGGACGCTCATTCCAGATCTTTGTGGAAAACATCCGTAAAGATGCTCTAAATACGCTTAGCGATAAAGAGCAAAAAGACTTAGCCGAAGTTCTCGCCCGCAAGCCGGAAAAGAAGTCGCCCATGGAGGCCTTGACAGCGGCAGCCATGAAAGGGCGCGCCTTCGTTAAGAACTGGACCATGGAAGAGATAACCCCCTTCTTAGACGAAAGCCTAGAAAATCGCGATTTCGACAATGGGCGGGCCATGTTCGCGGCCGCCGCCTGCTACGCCTGCCACCGTTTCGGCAACGCAGGTGGATCAAACGGGCCCGACTTGACTGGATCCGGTGGACGCTATTCCCCCGCCGACTTTATCGATCAGATTATCAATCCAAGCAAATCCATCAACGAACAGTTCGTGCCCCTAGAAGTAACAATGCTAGACGGAACCAAACGCTACGGCAACGTCGTGAATCTCAACAAGGATGCGGTCGTATTGAACACGGATCTCTACGATCCCAACCAGCGCGTTTCCATCGATCGCAAGAAAGTAGCTAAGATGGGCGCCTCAACGATATCCCCAATGCCTCCCGGTTTATTGAACTTGCTGACTAAGGATGATATTCTGGATCTTACCGCCTACGTTCTGAGCGCTGGCAACCGGGAAGACCGAAGATTCGCTTCCCGCTAGGGGACAAGCTGGTAAAGAAAGATTAGCAGAGTTTCGGCGGACATCATCTCAATCGATCAAGGAACTGAATGTTTGCCGCAGTACTTATCAACATCGCCGTCGTAGCCTCGTGCGTAGTTATCCACTACGAATTCCTTTATCGGCTTTCGACGATCATACCGACCCTGCGAATCAAGCATCGCCTGCGAATCGTACTCGGCGTTGCCGGCGCGCTGGTTGCCCACGCTGTCGAAGTTTGGGTGTTCGCCTATGTCTACTATTTTATGCATCACGCCGAAGGCTGGGGTAAGTTGCAGGGAAATTCGGATGGCACCCTTCTCGACTGCGTCTACTTCTCTTTCACCACGTATACTACCGTTGGATACGGGGACATTGAGCCTATCGGCCTCCTGCGCTACTTAACCGGTATTGAATCACTAACCGGACTAGTGCTCATCACCTGGACCGCGTCATTCCTTTACTACGAAATGCAGCGGTACTGGGATAACAACTGAAGTTTCCGTTTCTGAAAAACGCTATCGAAAAAGTAGCACAGGCAAGATGCCTGTGCTACTCTATACGCGTCGCCCTACAAATTCCCTTTTCGCATTTCCTCGACCGCGCGGTTTGCGGCTCTAGCAGTAATAGCCATGTAGGTCAGCGAAGGATTCTGCGTCGAGGTTGATGTCATGCAGGCACCGTCTGTCACGAATACATTTTGGCAAGAATGAAGCTGATTCCATTTGTTTAGAAGAGAGGTTTTCGAATCTTTTCCCATGCGAACCCCTCCCATCTCATGAATATCAAGGCCGGGAGCTTTTCGATCATGCCGCGCGCGGATATTCTTGAATCCAGCAGCTTCATACATTTCCGAGAGCTGTTCCAGAGCATCCAATTCCATCTTGCGATCGTTGTCATCGTAATCGATATCGACTTCCAGCAGCGGCATGCCCCAGTCATCCGACCTTGAATTATGAAGACGAATCGAATTGGTCTCTTTAGGAATCGTCTCCCCCATCATGTGAGAGCCAACGTACCAGCTTCCCAGCTTCGGGTTTTCCAAGGCTGATTTGAGCTCTTCTCCATTCCCGGAGGTGTCCCGATGCAGGTTGCGACCAGCGGAGAATCCCGTCGCATAGCCTCTCAGAAAATCCGTCTCTTGCCGAAAGAGATTCCGGAAGCGGGGCATGTAGGCCGAACCTGGACGCTGCCCGAATGTCGTAAACTCTTTCAACCCATCGAATTCCGCGCGAATTCCCGTATTGTAGTTGTGGAACGCTAGATACTTCCCCAGCAAGCCGTTGTCGTTGCCCAGTCCTTCCGGGAAGCGCGTCGACTTGGAATTCAGTAGAATCAGGTTCGTGTTTAGGGCAGAAGCATTAAGAAAAACGATGTTGGCGTAGTAGTCGGTAGATTCTTTCGTATTCGAATCGATGACACGCACGCCTTCTGCTTTGCCTTTCTTCTCATCATACAAGACCGAGTGAACCACTGAATGAGGACGCAGCTCCAAGTTTCCCGTTCGCTCCGCCCAGGGCAGCGTCGACGAGTTACTACTGAAATAGCCCCCAAATGGGCAGCCTCTTCGACAGAGGCGACGACTCAAGCACTGGGAACGTCCTTGGGCGATTTGCTCCGGCCTCGCCCGCGTCAAATTCGCAAAGCGGGCCGCTATCAGATGGCGGTTTTCATACTTCTCGCCAATCATCTTTGCGAAATGCTGCTCGACTGCGTTCAGCGGGTTCGGGGGAAGAAACTCGCCATCGGGCAAAGCGGGCAGGCCATCCTGGTTTCCGGATATCCCAGCGAATTTCTCTACATGGCTGTACCAGGGAGCAATGTCTCGGTAGCGAATGGGCCAATCGACCGCGAACCCATCTCGGGCTGGCCCTTCAAAGTCGTAATCGCTCCAACGTTGGGTTTGCCGAGCCCAAATCAGCGATCGCCCCCCTACTTGATAGCCCCTGATCCAATCGAAAGGCTTCTTCTGGATATAAGGGTGTTCGGCATCCTTTACAAAGAAGTGATCCGAGTCTTCTCTCCAGGCTCCAGCTCGGCTCAATATCGGATTCGCTTCTCGCCGCTCGCGGGGAATCTCTCCTCTGTGGGGGAACTCGTATAGCATCTTATTGGCTGTCGGATAGTCAAGCAGGTGCTTAACATCTCGACCTCTCTCCAAAACCAGCGTCTTTAGACCCGCCTCAGTCAATTCTTTGGCAGCCCAGCCTCCAGAAATACCTGATCCCACAACGATGGCGTCAAAGGTACGTTTCTTGCGGCTATTGATATTGGTGTTCGCCATGCTTTCTAGCTCTCGTATTTGCTCGCTGGATAAAAACCATCATAGGGATCCGGGATCATTCTATGCGGCATCACTTGCGTCATGAAATATTCGGATTCCAGGTACCCCTGAATCGTTCGACGCTTTGCGAGCTTATAGAACTGCTTGAGATCACTCGGGGCATCTTTATGCCTGCTTATCTCGACGAGAATACGCTCCCGGCTAGGGCGATCGCCATCCATGAAGGCGCGGCCAAAACGATTTCGGGCAAACGCCTCTAATTGGCCCAAGCCCTCCGCAAAAGACTGCTGCTCCGATGCACCGTGGCAATCGTCCAGCATCGTCAGCACAAAAAGATGCACCCCGATTTCTTTGGCTCCTTTCGTATCCGTTTTTGGAATTAGGGTATCCACAACTTCCGAAAGCAGGGCCTGTCCCTCCTCGTCGATTTTGTAGGCCCCAACAGCGATGGCGCCGGTAGCCGCTCCTTGGATGTAGCGCGGCATCATTACCACACCCCCAGCCAGTAGGAAGGATTGCTTTATGGCGCCTCTCCGATGCACGACTAACGATCCTAGGCCAAGCGGCTTGCACGTCCAGAACGATTTCGCTCTACCCGAAGCCGACCTTCTAGCGACTTAGCATTGGTATCAACCTATCCACACGAATGGAGAATTCGCGGTTCGCGGCGGACTGTAGGAGCGGGTTCATCCCGCGATTTTGCCAAGGGCTAATCTATAGTTTTCGCGGGATGAACCGGCTCCTACACTCGACTATAAATTAGGTTGGAGCTCGCCCATCAAACACAGACGTTCGGCCACTACCTTGCCAGGCAACGAATTCGTTCAAAAATACGTATCAACTTTGCTAACACCTTTGTCACCTGGCTCGGGCGGAATGAATTTCAAGCCCCCGGGTCGCTCCGTAGCCTCGGCAATCCGCTTGGCCAATAGCGCTTTCAATCGTCTGACTTGGGCGGCGTACTCGGGATCCTTGGCTAGGTTAACCATCTCCTCGGGATCCTTCCGTCGATCGTAAAGCTCGATGTCGGAATGGTCATTCGTTTTCCACTGGGAAAAACGGAAATCTCGAGTTCTGAGGGTGTAGCCATTAATCAATTGGGTAAAGGCATTCGGTCGTACAGTCGCGGATACGTCGTCCAAAATCGGCCGCAAACTCGCGCCCTGCACGTAACTCGGCGGTTCGGTCAATCCAGCAAGATCGCTCAATGTCCGATAGAAATCGATCATCTCCACAAACGACTGCGATCGCTTGCTGGCCGCCTTCATCCCAGGAGACGAAATAATCAGAGGGACGCGATCCGCATTCTCGAAGAGCGTGTTCTTCTGGTAGTGACCATGCTCGCCCATGTGGTACCCATGGTCGGAACTGAAGAGGACGATCGTATTATCTTTCAGGCCATTCTGCTCCAAACCATCGAGAACGCGGCCGATCTGAGCATCTAAAAAGGATATTGTTGCATAGTAGGCAAGGATGGCCTTGCGGGCCGTTTCCTCTGGGAGATTGATTTGATTCTTGAATGCCGTCACGGATTTCTTCGCAGGCTCGGGGATCGTATCCCAATAGCCTTCGGGGATCGTCGGCACCTCGATATCCTCTATATTATACAAATCGAAATACTTTTTCGGGGCAACATAGGGAGTGTGCGGCTTGTAAAAGCCGACCCCGAGAAAGAAAGGCTCCTCCAGGGCTGAGTACTCTTGCATAAGCCGGATTGCCTCGGTCGCGACAATCCCATCCGTCTGCTCTTCGTCGGTACCGTCCGCAGCCAGCCAGCTGAGGGTAGCTCCAAACGATCCGGGGTTGAGCGAGAACGTGTGCTCCTCATCCGCTTTGTCACGACCTCGCGGATTGATTACGTGATCCCAAGAAGCGGGATCGTCATGCCCTTCCGTTCCAATTCCCCGTGGATTGTCATAATGATAAATCTTGCCGACCCTGGTCGCCGTGTAACCGTTAGCCATGAAGTGCTGGGACATCGTGACCGCATCCGGCACATAGTGTCGAAATAGCCGCCTCAACACGGTCACCCCATTTTGCTCCGGGTAGAGACCGGTCATGAAACTAGCCCGCGACGGCCCACAAATGGGATAGTTGCAATAGGCATTCTCGAAAAGCACGCCTTCTTCAGCCAACCTATCTATATTAGGGGTCTTTACCAGCGGTTGGCCATAGCTGCCGATATCGCAGTTGAGATCGTCCGTCATAATGAACAAGACATTCAGCTTCGTATCGCTCTTAGCGGTAATGCCGGATACCGTCATCGCTGCTAAGAGTATCAATTTGGGGAAACGGGTTAGTTTCATAGTTTCGAGCCTCTGATCTAAGAGGATCCGCCAAGCAGGGCTATCTAAATCCACCATAGTTGAGAGAACTATATTGGATCGTTCGCCTTCAAAGTTGTCCACACGGTCCCATCGAAGCCTCCTTATACCTGAGCTGCCTGGAATTGTTCAAAATGGCATGAACAGCTCTATAAAGATGTTCGTGCACGTCTTTTCTCATCGCCGATTCGCCTACGACTACGACGCCAATAATCCCAAAGAGTGGATGGCTCGAGAATTCTTCACCGGCGGGATCATGCCCTCTCACGATTTGCTGCCCAGCTTCGACGACCATTTGACCAAACTCGATTCATGGTATCTTGATGGCACTCACTACCAAAAGACCTCGGAAGCTTGGTTGGAAAACATGAACGCCAACGAGAACGAAATTAAACATCTATTCGAGGCCGTCTATGGGCCGAGCGAAAGTAAGCGATGGATGTGGCGCTGGAGACTGTTCTTTCTAGCGTGCTCCGAACTGTTCGGCTACAAGGACGGCACTGAGTGGGGCGTTTCCCACTACTTGCTCGGAAAACGAATCGGATAAATTCGGGGGATTCATTAATTCAGGAACATTCTACCCATGCTGGTAATCGTCAGCTTTTTCATAATCCACTGGTACGCTAGCGTATTTGCCCAGAGCTTTTTTCTTCATCGCTACATGGCCCATCGCATGTTCACGATGAACCCGTTCTGGGAACGCTTCTTCTATTTGTTTACCTTTATCGCTCAGGGTTCGTCCTTCCTGCATCCGAAATCGTACGCCCAATTGCATCTAGAACACCATAAACATAGCGATACCGAAGAGGATCCCCACTCGCCGCACTTTTGGAAAGACGTGTTTTCCATGATGGTAAACACCGCCCGCGTCTACATGGATTTCAAGACCGGTAAACGCGAGGCCACATCCCCGTACTTAAAAAGGATGCCGACTTGGGACCTTATCGACAGGCTCGGGAACAACCACTTGGTCAGACTAGCCTTCTGCGCCGCCTACGTGGGCATCTATTGGGCCTTCGCCCCTAACGCCTGGTTTTTTCTCCTGCTTCCTGCCCATTTCCTTATGGGACCCCTTCACGGAGCATTTGTCAATTGATGTGGACATAAGTATGGATATCGCAACTACGACACTGCGGATCATTCAAAAAATACCTTTATTTGGGACATCCTCTTCGTAGGTGAGACGTTCCAAAATAACCACCACAAGTATCCGCGCAAACTCAACTTCGCCACACGCTGGTATGAGTTGGACTTCGGATATCCAGCCATTTGGGCATTGGCGAAAGCCCGAATTATTAGACCGATATGAATAACTCGATTTTGTCTACGCTCAAAAATTGAAGTGAGAGCAGCTCATTGAAGCCGCTGACAAGATCCTGAAAAACACCTATTCGGCCTCCGAGTTGAACAGGATCGAAGAGCAGATCGCCGCAATCAACGACGCCTACGAAGACGTGGACCGGGGAGATCGTTACACGCTCCGCTACGATGCCACGCGACGCGCGAGGGCGCTTGTCAAAATTGGAGAACTCGTCACGGAGATCCCTGGAGACGAATTCCAGCGGATCTACTTTTCGATTTGGCTCGGTCCGGAATCGCCTTTCGACTTCCAGCCAATCACTTAGCGGCAGTCTACTTGTAGGAGCGGGTTTATCCCGCGATAGTTGTACGTTAACCCGTGATAAAAATCGCGGGATAAACCCGCTCCTACAATTGAATCTTCTTTAAGTTGACCGGTTTCCAAGATTACAGGTCTGCCCTAGTAGTGCCAAGATAGGTTCTACCAGCAACCCAGTCGCGGCGCGGCGCTTCAGCCCGCGTCAGCCCGAATTATAGATGCTCAGGTGGAGGCCCTGAGCTTCCCGACGATATCTAGGGGCTTGGTATTCATCCATTCGCCACGGGTAAAATCCGGGAACTCCTGAGGCGCTCCATCCGCCTTAACCGAGGCTTCGCTCAAAGGCGTCACCGCACTCCAGAAGGCCCCTTCGTATAGGTTCTGATCCAAAGGCTGCCCCTCTCTGAGGCATTGGATGATTCGGTACCGCATAATGAAATCCATGCCTCCATGCCCGCCCATTTTCCGGGCCAACTCTCCCAAACGCGTATACAGAGGGTGCTCATACTTCTCGTAAATCGCCTCTAGCTTTTCGCCTTCTGCCCAACGATGATGATCGTCTGTAGCTCCTTCTACGCCCCCCTCGATCGCTACCCGGGTCGGGAACCCGGCTAAGATCCCCTTGGTTCCCTGGATCATGTTGTGGCGAGAATACGGGCGTGGGCTGGTCTCGTCCCATTGCACCATCACAGTCCTACCTAAAGTGGTCTTGACTATCGAGGTGTTGATGTCGCCGCCCTTGAAATCGAGCTTGTTCCACTTGTGATCGGCCGGAAAATTCTTTTCCGCGTAAAGGTTTCGACCTCTTCCTGGCGACGAATAGGAGACTAATCGCTGGAAATTGTCGTCGCCTCGAGCCAGATTCATGTACTGGGCTACGGGCCCAAGCCCGTGCGTCGGATACAGGTTTCCATCGCGACCAGCGTAGTGAAATGTCCGCCAAGAACCGGTGCCCCGGTCGACTTGATTCATCTGACCCCTAAGCTCGTGGATGTAGGACGCTTCGCCGTGGAGCAATTCGCCTATCACACCTTGGCGGCACATATTCAGATAGAGCAGTTCCTCGCGACCATAGTTCACATTCTCCATCATCATGCAGTGCCGGCCTGTAGATTCCGATGTATCCACGATATCCCATAGCTCTTCATTCGTCAGCCCCAAGGGCACCTCCACGAAAGCATGGGCCCCTTGCTTCATAGCCTCGATCGCCATAGGGGCGTGCAGCCGCCACGGTGTGCAAATGAATACCGCATCTGGCCGTACTTCCTCCAGCATCTGTTTCCAGCTGTCGCCATTTTCATAATACAGCTTGATATCCGTGTGCCGCTGGCCGTTGCCGGCTTCTTGACAATGCTTCTGCGACCTCAAGGCTAGGTCCTCGAACAAATCGCATATGGCAACCACTTCGCTGCCTTCGATCTCCGCGATTTGCCTTGCATGACCCACGCCACGAGCGCCTACCCCAATGAAGGCGCAACGAACCGTATCCAATCGAGGAGCCTTAAAGTCTCCCATGTATTTGGCTCCGGTTAATCGACTCGGCGTCTCCTTCGTCTGGCGATTGCAACCAGCGGCAACGCCCGCAGCTACCGCGCTCGCCATTGCTATAAAGCCCCGTCGCGAATCTCCCAAGATAGTACTCATAGTTTTCCTCTCCTTTTAACTTCGACCCAATAGCGTTCTCGAAGTGACCAATTTCATTGCAATACCTATAGCCACTACGAGCAAGATAACTCCAAACAGATATTCGCCGTAAACCAGCTTGCCGATTCCGAACAGGAACCCGTAGATGCAGATAATTCCTGATAAGGCCTGACCGATTTGCGGCCACATTGGGTCTGGCTGTGGCAGAAATTTCGGTGAAAGCTCGCGGACGGGACCCCAGCCTTTACCTCCAGGCTGAACCCGCTTGTAGAATGCCAAAAGGCTCTTCATATCGCTAGGTGGCGTCACCAGGGTGACAACGATCCAAGTCACTGTCGTCAAACTGACGCCGGTTATCAGTTCCACCCACCAAGCCCAGCCGGGATCGACAACTTTGAACAGAACGGCGATTACGAACGAGGCTATCATAGCCGCCAACTCGCTGAATGCATTGATGCGCCACCAGTACCAGCGGAGCATGAAGAGCAGCCCAGTTCCTGCTCCAACCTGCAGCAGAATTTGGAACGTATCCAAAGCGCTCTTCAGATTAAGAGCCAAGATCCCTGCTAATACCATCATCACCGCAGTCGAGATCCGTCCCACGAGAACCAATTCCTTTCCGCTGGCTTTCGGTTTGACGAATCGCTTGTAGAAATCGTTGGCCACATAGGACGATCCCCAATTGAGGTGGGTAGAAATGGTCGACATGTAAGCGGCGGCCAAAGAGGCAAGAACCAGCCCCAGCCATCCGCTTGGCAAGAATGTCAGCATCGCTGGATACGCCATGTCATGGCCAATCACGCTGGGATCCACTTCCGGGAAAGCCACTCGTATACTCTCGAGCGTAGGAAACACCACGAGCGATGCCAGGGCCACAATGATCCAGGGCCAAGGCCGTAGACCGTAATGGGCGAAATTGAAGAACAATATCGCTCCAGTCGCATGGCGTTCGTTCTCCGCTGCCAGCATACGCTGAGCGATATAACCGCCTCCCCCCGGCTCCGCGCCCGGATACCAAACGCTCCACCATTGAATAACAAGCGGCATAACCATCAAGGTCATCCATAGATCGAGATTCGCATCCGTCAGTCCGCCGTCTGCGTTAGTCTCCACTGTCGGAAGAAATCCAGTCTTGCCCTCCAGGTTCGGGTGCTCGAGCAAAGCCTTCAAAGATCCGATTTCCGCATGCCCCAGAGCGAAGTAGGCAGCGGCTATCGAACCTATCATGGCCACGATAAACAGCATAAAGTCAGTGAAGACCACCCCGCGGAAACCTCCCAAGGTAGAGAAAATTACGGTCACCACCGCGGCGAGGAGGATGCACTGCAAGGGACTTAGCCCCAGCATCACGCCACCAATCTTGATCGCCGCCAGGGTTACTGAGGCCATGATCATGATGTTAAAGAACACGCCTAGATACAAGGCTCGGAATCCACGCAAAAAGGCCGCGCTCTTGCCGGTGTAGCGAACTTCGTAGAAAGCGATATCGGTGATAACATCCGTACGCCGCCAAAGCTTTGCGTATAGGAAAACCGTGATCATCCCCGTGATGAGAAAAGCCCACCAAACCCAATTTCCCGCCACGCCATTCTGCCTAACAATATCCGTTACTAAATTGGGCGTATCTGTCGAAAAGGTAGTGGCTACCATGGATACGCCGAGCAACCACCAGGGCATCTCCCGGCCACCGAGGAAGAAGTTCCAGGCATTCTTACCGGAAATCTTGGCCACGGCGACGCCGATTAAAACGACCGCGACAAAGTAGACGCCAATGATAATCCAGTCTAGATTAGATAACTGCATAGGAGGTGCGGGTAGAATTCAGGCTATGCCAGGGCGAACAATCGATCCATAGCCAGGGAGGTGTTTTCGATCAAAGTCTCGGGAGCGTATTTATAAAATGGAACAGGCGGAATCATTTCCGCGGCAACCCAGCCATCATAGCCGATCCCATTCAATGCTTGCATCACTGCCGGCCAATTAACGTCTCCCGATAAAAGATCCACAAATCCGTCTACGGTACCGACCGCTCGGCGATAGTCCTTTACATGCACTCTTTGGATACGCTTATCCAAGAGAGGAATCCAATGTTCTGGATAGCCGGTGGCCAAGACGTTGCCCACATCAAAATAGCTGCCGACTCGATCGTCGTCGAACTGATCGATAAATCGGGCCAGCTCCATGGGGCTGAGCAGAAACTTGTTCCAAACGTTCTCGATACAAATGCTCACTCCCAGTTTCTTGGCCAGGGGAAGAGCCCCTTGCACGAACTCTGTGGCCCGGTCCCAAACGAGATTGTAGGGAATCTCCTCGCATCCGGGAATGAAATCCGCTCCCACAGTCCCAGGA
>CAZFUD010000038.1:0-16693 GCA_964521705.1 uncultured Opitutaceae bacterium
GTATTCAAAAGAAGTAGATTGGGCTGCCCTCGAGAAACCGGAGTCCGAGTTCGATGATGCCCGAATCGCTCAATACGGGATCGATTTCCTCAAGAGCCACAGCGGCGATGAACCCTTTTTTCTGGCCTGCGGCTTCTTCCGGCCTCACATGCCCTGGTACTTTCCCAAGAAGTATTTGGATCTTTATCCCTTGCATTCCGTAGCCGTACCACCTGATTTACCCGAAGATCTGGACGATGTTCCCGATGCTGGCAGAGAACTTGCGCTGCGAAAGTACGTCGACTTGAAAAAGACTCGCGACGCCGGCAAATGGAGGACCGCTGTTCAACACTATCTTTGCAGTATCAGCTTCATGGATGCCCAGGTTGGGAAATTGCTCGACGCTCTCGGCGGTAGTCCATTCTCGAGTAACACAGTTATCGTCCTATGGTCCGACCATGGTTGGCATCTGGGCGAAAAGCAGCATTGGCACAAGCGCACGCTTTGGGAAGAGTCCACGCGGGTTCCCTTGATCCTCGTCGCCCCCGGAACCGGCCGAGAGAACCAGACCTGCTCCCAGCCAGCCAGTCTCGTCGATCTCTTTCCAACGCTAATCGAACTTTGCTCACTTCCCACCTTGGACTCTCAGACGCTTGATGGTGTGAGCCTCGTACCCTGGCTCGAGGATCCAAAACGGGTACGAGATTTACCCGCCATCACCGTCCATGAGTTGCAGCACATTTCAGTTCGCGACGAAAGGTACCGGCTTATTCGATATAAAGACGAAAGCCGGGAACTCTACGACACCCTAAACGATCCAAACGAATGGGACAACCTTATCGGCAATCCGGAGTACAGCTCCGTCGATCGATCGCTCGCTTCCCACATTCCCACAAATCTCGCCAAGAGCGCCCGATCCTACACGCAGTTCGAATTCGATCCCTATACTTATCGGTGGTCGGATAAAGAGACCGGAGCAACGATCGAAGGAAGACATAACTTAGAGCGTGTTGAATAAATCCAAAATTTGTAGGGTCGCCGTTTGCGGCGATCGCGAAAGTAGAGTATCAGTCTCTTCTTCGGGCGTCGCAAGCGACGCCCCTACACCGATAGATTCGAACTCATCAAATTCTTCAACACGCTCTAAGACCTATTCCAGCCAATTCATTAACCCTATTCACCACAATGAACCGTCGCCAAGCATGCAAAACCATAGGTAACGCGCTACTCGCCTCTCCGCTCGCCGTCGCCCAACAGGCTTCCCCATTCCAAATCAACTACGTGCTTTCGTCCGCTCTTTACGGAGAGATGGCGCTCGACATAATCCTTCCGGAGATCGAGAAAGCGGGTTGCCAGTCCATCGATATCTGGAGACGTAAACACGGGAACCAACGAGAGCAAATAGCGGAAATGGGCGATGCCGCCTGCAAGCGCTTGCTAAAGAAGCATAACGCCCGGATATCCGTTTCTTCCTGCTATCCTTTAGGCCCTCAAGGACTGCAGGAAGAAATGGTATGGCTGCAACAGTACGGAGGAAAGGTAATCGTAACCGGCTCGGGAAGGTACCCTGACTCCGAGCCAAGTGGTGCCGAGGCCAAGGCCCAGGTTAGAACAATGCTCGAAGTGATGAAACCGCACGTTGCCAAGGCGGAAGAAACAGGCATTACGATCGCGCTAGAAAACCATAGCAAACAGCTACTTTATCACCCCGACTCAATCCGCTATTTCGCTGAATTCAATAAGAGTCCAAATCTGGGTATCGCGTTCGCTCCCCATCACCTATACGAATTCGAAAGCGAAATACCCAGCCTTCTGCGAGATTTGGGGGACTTCCATATTCCGTTCATGTACTTTCAGGAGCATTCCGAAGGCATTTACAAAAAGACTCCAAAAGATATCGAGATGCAACAGCTTCCTGGATACGGTGGTGGCCTGGACTATCGGCCCATTGTTTCGGCCCTGCGACATATCCGCTACACCGGCTTGATAGAAATTTTCATGCATCCCGTACCCCGCGGCATACCGGTTCTTACAACAGCTCCGGAAATTACCGCAGCCATCAACAAATCGAGAAGATACATCGATAAATGCCTAAAGCAAACCGCATAGGCGTTTGCTACCTTCTCCTGGGACTTTTCGCCTGGATCGAATACACTTGGGCGGAAACGTCCCACCCCGTTGTTCCCGCCTACGATCGCTTCCATTCCCAACAACCTTCTGTGGAAGGGGGGCGCATACTATTCAATGAATTGGGATGCGTCAACTGCCACCGAAATAAGACTAACCTTCCTTCCAAAAGAGGCCCCGTACTGTCAGGCATTTCGAAACGCGTTAAGAATTCCTGGATACAATCCTTTCTCAAAGATCCTTCAGCTGGCAAGCCAGGTACTACCATGCCTGATTTCGAACTGAAGGCCGATGAAGTCGAGGCGATCACTCATTATCTAGCATCACTAAAAGGCCCTATGGCGAAAAAGTCGTTCAAATTCGTCAATACCCAAAGAGGACACGACTTGTACCATAAAATAGGATGCGTAACCTGCCACCTCTCTGGAGGCGATCCTGCTGCATCCACAAGCGATTTCCCTCGCTCTCCTTACCCAGATCTAAAGAACAAATACGATATTCATTCCCTAAGCGCATTTCTGTACGAGCCCCATGCTACTAGACCGCATGGGCGAATGCCCCGATTTCCCTTAGAGCGAGAAGATGGAGGCGATCTTGCCGCTTATTTGCTAGACTACGCTAACGGCGACTCGTCTGAATACCCACCGCTTGCCAATGAAAAGACGGATATAAAGCTCAGTAGATTAGGGCGTGATCTGATCATTCACCACGAATGCGCCGCTTGCCACGAATTTCCGCGAAGCGAACGCTTGCCCAGAATACACAAAACGAAACTACGATCGGACTTCAAGAAGCCAATTGATCATCCACAGTACTCGCTATCCGAATACCAGTGGGAATCCATTCGCCTTTTCCTCAAAGACAAACCATCTCGGGCATCAACCACGAGTTTTCTGGAGACCTTGAATTGCCTGGCCTGCCATGATCGCAATGACAAAGGAGGGCCCACAGACGAAAACCTGGCCTTTTTTACTGGCGATCCAGATCTCGGAGACGCGGGCCGAATCCCTCCAAGCTTAACCGAAGTTGGATACAAGCTGCGAGAGGACTGGCTCAAAGAGTCCGTCCAAGGCCACACCAAAGTACGACCCTATTTGAACACTCGAATGCCTCACTTTGGTGAAGCTACCCGTTCCCTGGCAAAACGTTTACGATCCGAGGACCGTTCGGAACAGCGTCACAAACTACCAGTTGGCGATATCAAATCCGGACAAACCCTTCTCGGAACGATCGGAGGACTCAATTGCATCACCTGCCACAACTGGGGAGATCGTGAATCACTGGGTATCAAAGGACTGGATTTAAGCATGCTATCAGAACGGCTGTCGAAGGAATGGCTCTATGAATTTCTAGTCGATCCAACTTCTAAGCAAGCGAACACATTGATGCCCTCCTTCTGGCCGGAAGGCCAGGCTTCCAACCAAGATATTCTACATGGAGATACTAAAGCTCAAATAGCATCGATCTACGCTTTCGCGAAATCCGGCCGAGGATTCCCGGATGGCTACCCTGAAGTCGGTACCGCCGACTTTGAAATCGTTCCCATCGATAGACCCGTAGTTCAACGCTCGTTTCTCGACGGTATCGGCACAGACGCCTTGCTCGTGGGATATCCACAACAGTTTCACTACGCAGTAAATGGCGAAACGGGCCGACCAGCTCTTATGTGGAAAGGGCGATTCTTCGACGCTTACCGAACCTGGTTTTCCAGATTTCCCGAGTTCGAAGAGCCGCTCGGCTCGGATGTGGTTTCCTGGCCCGATGCCGGAAACAGAGAAGATTCGATCTACAAGGGCTATCGGAATGACGAAAAGGGTTCGCCCACATTTATCTCAGAATATATGGGCCTTGCGCTATATGATCAACTACAGCCATTTGAACGCTCCGATGGTTCTATAGTAATGAGACGAACAATTCGCTACACAAAGGAGGTTCAGCTGCAAGACAGCTTTCTCTCCCATCCTAGACGCGTCGAAGTTGAAGAATTATCTTCTTCTGATCCCTTAACTCGCATTTTCCTCTATCATTGGTGAAAAGCACTATCACAGCCATCGCATTCATTGTTCTCCCCCTCGTTTTCGGGAATCCCGCATACGAACGTTTTGAGATTCTAACCGCTACCTCTCCGGATGCCCCCCGATCCAAGGAATGGCAGCCCGGTGAAGGCATACCTCTGGAAATTAGCGGGATGACTTGGACCTCCGATGGCCGCTTGGCGGTAACCATCCGCAAGGGAGAGGTATGGCTGATCGAAGGCGCCGATCTAAATTCAAGAGAGGAGATATCTTATCACCGCTTCGCTTCGGGACTGCACGAACCACTCGGATTGCTGGAAGACAAAGATAGCTTTCTCGTGTCCCAGAGGACAGAAATCACGCGTATCCGGGATCTGAATGGGGACGATATAGCCGATGAATACCTGCGAGAGGCATCCGGCTGGAATGTATCCGGCGCCTACCACGGCTACACCTATGGACCCGAACGTGATGGCTCAGGACAGCTCTGGATCACCACCAATATCGATATGGGCGACTTTTCGGACAACGATGCCCCCTGGAGGGGTTGGGGACTGACTTTGAAACCGGAGGGCAGCCTGGTCGGGCAAGCTTCGGGAATGCGATCCCCCTCCGGTCTAGGAGTCAATCTGGAAGGCGATATGTTCTACTGCGATCAGCAAGGAAGGTGGATGCCTGCTACTCCCATCCACCATTTGCGCCCCGGAGCTTTTTATGGAAACCCGTCCGGTTTGGCCTCTCAGAATCTGGATACCGCAATCGCCAAAGTGTTCAGCGATATTCCAGACAGAAAGATCTCCTACCCAGAAGCCCTCGCCACCATACCGGAGCTAACGCCCGCGGCAGTTTGGCTCCCTTACAATAAAGTCGGGCGCAGCGCTACCGACATACAGGTCATCAACCAAAACGGCGCTTTTGGGCCATTCGATGGACAGTTGCTGATCGGCGAATTCACCAACGTTGAGGTCAACCGGGTCTTTCTAGAGAAAGTGAACGGGGCCTATCAAGGCGCCTGCTTTCGATTTCTAGACCATTTCCCCTCAGCTGTCTTTCGTCTAGCATTCGGTCCTGACGCCAGCCTATACGTCGGAATGACGAATCGAGGTTGGTCTTCGCTCGGAGATCGTTCTTACGGCCTAGTCCGCGTCCGTTGGAACGGACAAACGCCATTCGAGATTAAGGAAATGCGAGCAAAACCGAACGGCTTCGAATTGGTATTCACTCAACCGGTAAATGCCGCAACTGCGTTAGATACAAATTCGTATCTTTTACATAACTACACCTATACTTATTCTGGAGCCTATGGGTCGAACGAAATCGACAGTCATAACCTCACAGTTTCTGATATATCGCTCAGCGACGATCTATTATCCGTCCATCTTTCCGTGGAAGGCCTGAAGCCCCACTATATTCACGAGCTTCACGCCAAGGGAATCCGTAATCAAAACGGCGAACCCCTTCTCCATCCCGAAGCCTATTATACTCTTAACCAGATTCCGGAACAATGAGAATAGAAAACCCAAAGGTAGCGGCCGATCTCCGAGCGGCCACAATATCAACACTATTGGCTGCTCTGAGATCAGCCGCTACCATCGCTCAAACCGGAAGGTTTCTCCTTCTCACTTCATCCTTCATCCTTCTTCCCTCATCCTTCGGACAACGTCCTCCTTGGCCAGATCCCGTAGCTAACCACGTTGTACCCTACCAAAGTCTGGGCATCTCTCACGGACCCGTGCTGGGCGGTGTAACGAATTCTTCTATTAAAGTCTGGATACGAACCAATGAAGCGATGAGCTTTGATGTTCTCGCCAGCGAACAGTTGCCTTTCGATGAGGCGCTCTCTGCAACTGGCGCAACCATCGAGAGTCAGGATAACGTTGGCTGGGCCACCCTTACAGGGCTAAAACCAAATACCCACTACTACTACGCAGTCGCTATTAAGGGCGAAATCGTTGATACCCGAGCGGAAGTCGATCAACCCTGGCCTTCTTTTCGCACCTTGCCGGATGAGACAAGCTTTTCGCATGAATACAATCCTGATGGCCAATTCAATTTCTCCTTTTCGATTGGAGCCTGCCAACGACAGCGTTCGCCCACCGACACCTACGGCATCTACGCTAATCCTCCGGCTTTCAATACACTTTGGGAACGCCATCGTGACCAACTAGCCTTCCACATCATCAATGGTGACTACACTTATGAGGAAACGCTGAACGGGGCTAAGAGCGGATTGGAAGACAACTACAAGCTCTACCTAGAGAGAGGCAGGTCCCTCAATCGCTTTCTGCGCCATGTTCCCATGTTCACCCTCTTCAACGACCATGAGATGACCGACAATATCGACGGGGCTGGCGAGGTTGGTTTGGGTGATGGCAACCACCTGGTGCGCGACCCTGCCGCGGAAGTTTGGCAATACTACGCTGATTGGGCTAACGACCGGCAACCTCAGAGGAGTAAGCCACGCTTCGGAAATGCTCGCCTCCAAGAAGGCAGCGACATTCTTGATGACCCTTCCGCCGATTTTTCCACGCTGAGTCTCGAACAGATAAGCACGCTCCATGTCGGGCACTTTTACAAGGGCGGCGACAAGCCGTCAAAGGGGGATCGGGGAGGTCAGAACGCAGGGGTCTATCGGGTAGCAGAAATCATCGACCGAACCAAGCTCCGGGTCTCTCCTCCGTTCAAGCAAAATGCTGACGCGCCTTACAGCATCGGCACCCACCACTACTTCGATCGCGTCGTCGGCAATTGCCATTTCTTCTTCATCGACACGCGAAGCGAGCGGACCGAATTCAAGGGGCCGGAACATGCCTACGATGAAAACTCATCGATTCTCGGAACCGCCCAGAAAGAATGGCTCAAGGAAAAGACCGCATCCTCACAAGCCGACTTCCTTTTCATCGTATCCGGCGACCCTTGGGTTATCTATCATTCGGCATTTCACGTGCGAGGCACCGATACCAATACCAAAGGTGATGGATTCTGCGCCTACGTCAGCGAGCGGGAAGAACTGCTGGAGCTCTTCGACATGATTGAAAAGCCGGTTCTCATTTTGACCGGTGACGTCCACCAGCCCTTCGCTACGCAAATCTCCGATAACGTTTGGGAGTTCCTCTGCTCTCCTATTAATTCCGCCAATCACCCCATTGGCACCGCTGGACTGCCCCCTCTTGGAGGCTGGTTCGATAGTCAGGGCCGGAAAGTAAAAATCAAATGGGCCGGGGGCTATCCGGACAATGTCCACTATCTTAGGCAAAGACACACGATTTATACCGTAATCGATGTAAACAATATCGTCAGAGCCGGACGCAACGATGGGCCCGGCTACCAGTTTCTAGCCTACGATGAACCTCAAGTCATTGTGCGCTTCCACGATGGATACACCGGTGACCTCCTCTACGCGGAGGGGATCTCCACCATAGACGCCAAGCCCGAAGGCGAAGCTTTCCCGAAAATCAATCGCTTCGGCCACTGGAACGAATGAGGAGGGTTTGGATTTTGGACGTTTTCTGTTTTCTTCCCTGTAGGAGCGGCTTTATGCCGCGATCCATCGCGCCCGAATCGCGGAATAAAGCCGCTCCTACATTTTTGATAGTACTCGCCCTTCTCTTCACTCTTCAACTTTCACTACTCACCGTTTGTGCGGCTTCTTCCAAGCCGAACATCGTCTACATTATTTCCGATGACCAATACTTCCAGGATTTCGGGTTCATGGGGAACGAGAAGGTCGTCACCCCCAACCTTGATCGCCTTGCCGATCAATCCGCCTTCTACCCAAATGGATATGTACCGTCCAGCGTCTGTCGGCCATCTCTCGCTTCCCTACTAACTGGGCTTTACCCGCACCAACACAAAATCTATTTCAATCATCCGCCACCGGGATTCGTGGAACTTACCAAGGATCCTGACATGACTAAGGCTCGTTTCGATGCCCTACGGCAAGCCGGAGCCGACTATGTCAAAAAGGTAGATACCCTACCCAAGCTACTTGCCGAAAAGGGGTATCGTTGCTTACAAACGGGCAAGCATTGGGAAGGACATTGGCGGAATGCCGGATTCACCGACGGCATGACACTAGCCGAGCCCTCAGGCGGAGCCAATGGCGACAAGCAGTTGCCGAACGGAGAACTGGTTGCTCATGGAAATGGCGATGCCGGATTGGATATCGGCCGGGAAGGGATGCAGCCAATTATCGAATTCCTAGACGATGTCGGGGACGAGCAGCCATTCTTCATTTGGTACGCCCCTTTCTTGCCCCATACACCACATGACTCCCCCAAGAAATACTTCGACCAGTATCCAGAGGGCTCCGTCTCGGACTACAAACTCCCTTACTACGCGTCTATTACCCAATTCGATGATATGGTTGGCGAACTTATCGGAGAGATCGACGACCGCGGATTAGCGTCGAAAACGCTGTTCATATTCGTAGTCGATAATGGGTTCGAACCACGCCTGGATCGGCCTAGCCAGTACACGACGAACAGCAAGCGCTCCCCTTTCGAACCAGGCCATCGAACACCCATTCTCCTGCGCTGGGACGGGGAGATCAAACATGGAAAACGAGATGTATTCGTTTCCAGCCTGGACCTATTTCCTACATCGCTAGCCGCCGTCCAAATCGATTTCAACAACGCCGTCCCCGGAATCGATCTGCTTTCCAATGCACGGGAGCTCAATCCTCTTCCTAAAAATAGAGCCATCTTTGGAGAAATCTATCCGGGCGACGCTACGGTTCTGGGCGATGCTTCCAAGGACATCGCCTATCGCTGGATTCGGCAAGGCGACTACAAACTCATAGTTCCCAGCTCGTCCAACCCTTGGAATAATTATTTGAATACAGTTCATCTATTCAACCTGGAATCGGATCCAAACGAGACGGTCAATTTGGCGGAAGAGCCAAAATACCGAATGATTCGCTATAAACTCCGCGAACAGCTGGACGCTTGGTGGAGGCCGTAAGAAGTAGAACAGGTATCTTGCCTGTTTCGACACAGGCTGGAAGCCTGTGCTACCCTATCCGCTCCTGCTGACCCATCCTGCTCCCGCCAATTTGTCACGCCGTAGCGAAGCGATGGTGAATGGCGGGATCCCTGTAAATTAACTTTCCCAAATTGCCTACCCCTACAACTGCACGTCCACTGCCGCTGAAGCGTTCCGGGCTTTTACTCTCGCCGCCTCGATATCCGCTCCCCGAGCCAAAGCCACGCCCATACGTCGCTTGCCCGCCACCTTTGGCTTACCAAACAAACGTAACTGCGTATCCGGTTCCTTCAGGGCTTCACCCAAGTTCCCGAAAGCCACTTTTTCCGAATGACCCTCGACGAGGATTACGGCTGAAGCGCTAGGACCGAATTGGCGAATCGTCGGTATTGGCAATCCCAGAATAGCTCGAGCATGCAAAGAAAACTGGGGAAGATCTTGAGAAATCATAGTGACCATACCCGTGTCATGAGGGCGTGGAGACACTTCACTGAAATAGACGGTGTCCCCTTTGACGAATAGCTCCACGCCGAAGATCCCATATCCGCCCAAAGCGCCCGTCACGGCTCCGGCTATCTTCTGGGCATCTACCAAGGCGGCCTCGCTCATAGGCTGTGGTTGCCAGGATTCGCGATAATCGCCATCCACTTGCACGTGACCTATGGGATCGCAAAAGCTCGCTCCATCGACGTGCCGGACTGTGAGCAAGGTGATCTCGTAATCGAATTCCACGAAACCCTCGATAATGACCTTTCCCTTTCCGGCCCGACCGCCCTCTTGCGCGTAGTTCCAGGAATTTTCGATATCCGCCTCCGACTTGACCACGCTTTGCCCCTTGCCCGACGAGCTCATGATTGGCTTTACCACGCAAGGCATGCCAATCTCTTGAATCGCTTTGCTGTAGTCCTCGAAATTGTCCGCGAACTGATAAGGAGAAGTTAGCAGCTCGAGCTCTTCCGCCGCCAGCCGCCGTATCCCCTCGCGATTCATCGTCAATTGGGCAGCCCGCGCTGTCGGTATCACGGTAGTCGCGCCTTCGGCTTCCAAAGCCGCTAAGGTGTCAGTCGCAATTGCCTCCACTTCCGGAATCACTAAATCCGGCTTCTCCGATTCGATAACTTTCCGTAAAGCATCGCCATCCAGCATGGAGATAACGTGCGAACGGTCGGCAACCTGCATGGCCGGAGCGTTCTCGTACGCATCCACGGCGATCACTTCCACACCATAGCGTTGAAGCTCAAGAACCACCTCCTTCCCCAATTCTCCCGAGCCGCATAGCAAGGCTTTCTTCGCTGTCGAGGTAAAGGGCGTTCCGATCGTGGTCATCAATAGAAGTAAAGCCTACGAATATTCGCTAATCAACAAAAACGTATTCGAATTTTTATCGGCTGCGGATAACCGACTCAAGGTAAGGCCTAAATCCAACCCGAACGCATTATTCGCCTAAGCGTCTTTGATCAAATGCTTCGGTAATTCCTTCACCGCGGGGCAAGCAACTTGCTCCATGATCTGCTGAAGCTGGCGTTTGATCATGGTGATGGTATGACGACCGCCACGCTTTCCTAAGGCTCCCACTCCGTACATGAAGGAACGGCCCATGAAAGCAAAATCCGCCCCGCTTGCCAATGCGCAGGCGATATCCGGACCTTCGCGCAGACCACTATCGATCATTACCTTGATTTTGTCACCAAATTCTTGAGCCAAGCGAGGCATGGCTTTGATCGTGGATTGACCGGCATCGAGTGAGCGGCCTCCGTGGTTAGATACGATAATCCCATCGGCACCGAGGTCGACCACCTTCTGGCAATCCTCGGGATTGACGATCCCCTTGACGACGAGCTTGCCTTTCCACATGTCCCGAATGGCCTTAATCCGATCTTCGGACAGGCGGCCAGAAAAGGTTTTGTTCATGAACAAGCCGAGATGCTTCATATCGAGTCCCTTAGGAATGTAAGGCTTGATCGTCTTGAACTCGGGCACTCCCGCGATCAACTGACCGAATGACCAAGTCGGATGGGCGATCATCTGCATTATGTTTCGCAGAGTCATTCGCGGAGGTATCGATAATCCATTGCGAATCTCCATGGGTCTCCAGGCGAACGTGGGCGTATCCGCTAGTATAATGAGCACCGGGCACCCTGCTGCTTCGACACGCTTCAGCAATTTATCCCGCAGTTCGTTTTCCGCGGGGTGATAAAGCTGAAACCAAGCCTTGCCCTCGGTCAGTTCGCACACGGTTTCCACGCTCGCCGTGCTGACCGTGCTCACTGCGAAGGGAATATTATGCTCATGGGCGGCGGCAGCCAGAATCTCAGGGGCCTTAGGCCACATCATTCCTTGCAAGCCAATGGGCGAGATTCCGAACGGGGCATCGTAGGTGTGGCCGAACAACTCGGTCTTCATATTAGCGCCCGCGTAGTCGTTGACATAGTAAGGCTGTAGCTGGATCTCGCGAATCTCGTCCGTGTTCCGACGAACATTGATATTCGAGTTACACCCGCCCTCCAGGTATTCGAAAGCGAAGCCCGGCATTCGGCGCCGCGCATTGGCTCGAAGAAACTCAACCGAGGGCAATTTAGGTACAAATGGGTCCGACATGTTTTGAAGATTCCGTTTCTAAGTGGGCGTCTTTGAAGCAGCAATACGAATTTTCGCTAAGGTAGCGGCCGATCTCCGAGCGGCCATCAATAGTAGAACAGGCATCTTGCCTGTTTATAATTTGAAATTGCATCAGGTCATGTGTACCGCCCGGCATGCGCCGCCGGAGCCGCGCAAAGGCGTGCGATCGGCCGCTACCTTTCTACGAGTTCTACAAACCGCTCATACAGCTCCTCAAACTGGTCGGCACCCCTTGGCTCGAACACTTCAGATGGAAAACTCGCCCCTACCATCGCCCGAGCATCCCTCAGATCCGCCAGCTCTCCAGAAGCGATCAATTGAGCCGCTATGTTTCCCACCGCAGTCGCTTCCGAGGGACCGGTTCTAACCGTAACCCCCAACGAATCAGCCGTCAGTTGATTGAGGAAGCGGTTGCGAGCGCCTCCCCCGAGCATAAACAGACCCTTCAAAGGAACTGGAGAGTGCTGTTGGAGTTTTTGGAAAACGTATCTATATTTTAATGCCAGACTAACAAAGATGCATCTCAAGAGAGCTTCCTTTTCCTCGGGAACCAACTGCTCGGTCTTTCGACAATATTCCCGAATAGCCTCTGGCATGTTATCTGGAGCTGCGAACTCGGGTGCATCCGGATCGATAAGTGAAAGCGATCCATCATAGGATCGGGCCATCGCTACTACCTGGTCATAGTCATAAGTAGTCCCTTCGCTCGCCCATTTCTTCAAGCACTCCTCTATCAACCACATGCCGCAAATGTTTTTAAGAAATCGAACCGTCCCATCGAATCCGATTTCATTGGAAAATCCATCCGCCAATGCCTGCTCCCCCAATTCCGGCCGCTCCAATTCGATGCCCATCAACGACCAAGTGCCTGAACTCATAATCGCATAGTCAGGCCGACTCTCTGGCAGAGCCATAAATGCGCTGGCAGTGTCGTGACTAGCTAAGGCTATAACCGGAATGGGATCTAGCGATGTAGACTCCTGAAGTTTCGGCTTCAGCGTTCCTACCTTGCTGCCCGGCTCCACTACAGGAGCGAAAAGCGCTTTGGGCAATCCAAGCGACGTCAACAATCTCTCCGACCATTCTCCAGTGACCGGATTCAGTAGTTGGCTGGTACTCGCTAACGTGCGTTCTTGCACCGCGTTTCCAGTTAGCCAATAGTTGACTAGATCAGGAATAAATAGAAGCCGTCTGGCGCTGCCGATCTTGCTTGTCGGATCGTTTACCTCGGCGAACAACTGATTGATAGTGTTTATAAAGAGGAACTGGATACCAGTTTCTGAGAAGATAACTTCGTCGGGCACAAGTTTCCTTATGGCTTCCGGCACCCCTTCGGTCCTGGAATCCCGGTAGTGGTACGGATTGCCCAGCAGCTCGCCCTCTTCATCGATTAAACCGTAGTCGACCGCCCAGGTCTCCACGCCAATACTTTGTATACGACTATCATACTTCTGAGCCGCACTGGTGAGGCCTTCCGAGATTCGATCGAATATGTCCTGGATATCCCATTTAAGCGATCCCTTTTCTTCTATCGTTTTCGTTGGGAAACGACTGACTTCGTCGAGTTCGAGTTTTCTGGAACTCGAATCATATAGGCCTGCAATCACTCGACCGCTTGTCGCGCCCAGGTCGATAGCTAGGTAGACTTTAGATGCGGGATTCATTAGTTAACGGAAGATGAAACTTCTAGAAACCGCCAGTTTTGGAGAGATGATCATCCGTAGGAGCGGCCCACGCCTTGCGGGACCGTGATACCCTTTTAAATCGCGGCGTAAAGCCGCTCCTACACGCGAAGGCAGGCCCTACCTCTTCCCCTACGCTCACCTCAAAAATCCGTCCGCCAGCCCTCCGTCTACGGGGATAACGTGACCCGTCGTTTTGCTGAGCGAGTCGCTCAACAGGAGATAGATGGCCTCCGCTTGATCCTCCGGCGTAATTGGCGATTTGGTTAAAGTTCGTTGGGCGTAGAACTCCGCAAGTTTATCCCGCAGCGCTTCATCCGTTTCGGAATCGCCGTATTCAATATCATATTTCGCTAGCGAAGCGATTACCCGATCACGAGGAAACATCGCGCTTCCTTTTACTACTGTCGCCGGAGCCACGGCGTTTACCCGTGACAATGGCGATAGCTCGATGGCCAATTCCCGCACCAAATGATTGGCCGCGGCCTTGCTCGTATCGTAAGCCACGCTACCTTTCTTGGCCACCACTGCGTTGGCGCTGGTAGTGATAACAACATTGCTGGGAAGTTGCTGCTTGTCGAAAATGGAATTAGAAACCGCTTTAGCCGCTAAGTAGGCCCCCTTCACGTTAATATCGAAAGTCAAAGAAAAGGCTTCATCGGAAATGTCGCCAGCCACGCTCGGTGGAACGAATATCCCAGCAGTCACGACCAGCGCATCGACGCCACCATAAGCGAGGATCGCTTCTTCAAGCATCTCCACAATCGTACTACGAGCTGTAACGTCTGCACTCAATCCAACTGCAGGTCCGCACCCGGAAATTCCGGTGCCCGAAATACCGATACCTTCGCCCATTTTGGCCACGATTTCCTGAGCCGTTTCATCAGCGTTTTCTTTGCTGAGGTCCACGCTAACGATGTGGGCCCCTTCTCCGCAGATACGGTGACAGACCTCCTTGCCAATTCCACTCCCGGCCCCAACGACCACTGCGACCTGGCGAGCAAGGGATTGCTCCGGAGGCATGCGCCTAAGCTTGGCCTCCTCAAGCTGCCAATACTCGATATCGAATGCTTCCTGCTCGGGCAAAGCCCGATAGCGGTCGATCGTTTCTGCGCCCCGCATAACTTCTACCGCGCAATTATAGAACTCAGTCGTCACCCGCGACTCACTCTTGCTCTTGCCCCAACCGATAATGCCGAGTCCAGGAATCAATATGATCGTCGGAACCGCTTGCCGAAGGGCTGGAGAATCGTCCTTTTTGCAACGCTCGTAGTAGTCGGCGTAATCCTTGACATACTGTTCTAGCCCTTCCTCTAAAAGAGTTCGCAGCGATTCGATAGCCTCTTCTCCATCGCTTGGTTTCCAGTCTACAAACAAAGGCTTGATCTTCGTTCGAAGAAAATGATCGGGACAGCTTGTACCCAATTCCGCGAGACGCTTAGCATCCACACTATTGACGAATTCCAAGGTCCGGCCGTCGCATTGGATGGTAGCAATCAGTCGCTTGGGTTGACTAACTTTCCCGCGCAGCCAAGGAAGGATATCCACGAGAACCTCCCTTCTACGCTCGTCGCTTAAAGGTTCAAATCGGGCGCCTCCGAAGACCGGTTTTCGATCCTCCCGCTCTTCAATAAATCGTCCTGCTTTCTCGATAAGCGTTAGAGTCAATTCATAGCATTCTTTATCATCATCTGCCCAGTTGATGATCCCGTGCTGACCCATCATGATCCCTTTGGCCTGGGGATTTTCAGCAATCACATCCCGCATGATCAAAGCCAAATCGAATCCAGGTCGCTGCCACTCCGTCCAAATGATCTCCTCCCCGTAGATCTCCTTCGTCAGGGCTTCCCCATTTTCCGATGCCGCCACCGCTATCACTGCATTGGGATGCATATGATCGACGTGATTGAAGGGCACATACGCGTGCAAAGGGGTGTCGATCGATGGGGCTCTGGGATTCAAGTTGAATGCGCAGTGCTTGTACATCTGCACCATTGAGTCCTCTATGTCAGACTTTACTCCGTTATTGGGATCATTTCGGTAAAGTTTCTCCAGCGATAGGACCTTGTCTTGATACAATGAGGAGAAGTTAACTTTCGTGGAGGTCCGCAAATCTCCGCCGGAACCCTTCACCCACATCACTTCCACGGATTCACCCGACATAGGATCCGTCTCGAAACATTTCGAAGACGTATTGCCTCCTCCCGTGTTGGTGATCCTCAGGTCTTGCCCAAGGATATTGGAGCGGAAAACGAGTCGCTCAAGGGGAGTCATTCCCGCGACTTTGTCGTCATCCCAAAGATACTTCACATACCGATAATCACTCGGCGCGTAGGTGGTTGCTCTATTCATGCTAATTCTCAGTCTTCTTTGGTAGGGCTGTTTATCCCTAAACAGCCGAGCCTTAATGTAATATTCTGCCGCTTAAGGATAAGCGGCCCTACCTTTAAACCTTTATGCGTAAGACCCTCCCCCTTTAATACCCAATTCTTCTCTTCGGGCCGCTCTCTCCTTAGCGATTTGTTCGCCGTATTCGCTTTCTCGATAAGCGTTTAATGGGTCTATTCCTATACCTTTCGCGTTCCGCCATTCAGCGAGTATACCGCTAGCATTCGTATTGAAAGCCTTCTTCAAGACATTCTCCGCGTCCACGATCGACCCGACTTTCTGATGGTCCTTCAACGCCGAACGATCCACGAGTGCGGCCTTCACCCACAGATCTTGAGCCGTCATAACCGTCTGAATCATGGCTTCTATCTTCGGCTTCAAGTTGTGCGACTGGTCTACCATGTAGGCGATATTCGGGTACTCGCCTTTCTCTTCCGCGTAATCGTGAATCTCGTTGAAGATACGAAAAATCTGATAGGGATCAATTGAGCCCAAAGTCAGATCGTCATCTGCGTAGCGCCGATCATTGAAGTGAAAGCCGCCCAGCATCTCCTCGTCCAGCAGCCAAGCCACAATTTGCTCGATATTCTGGGCCGAATAGTGATGCCCTGTATCTACTAGTACCTTGGCTTGAGGTCCCGCGTCCTTGCAAAATACATACGACATCCCCCAGTCGGCGATATCCGTATGATAAAAAGCTGGCTCGAAGGGCTTGTACTCGACCAGCATGATCTGACCGGGCGCCAGTTTCTCGTGACAGGCCCGTAATCCTTCCTGGAATCGGCGCTTGCGCTCCCGGATACTGTCCTGCCCTGGATAGTTGGTACCATCGGCGAACCACAAGGTGAAATAGTCGCTGCCGACGTCCTGGCCAATCTGGATGCAATCCAAGCTGTGGTC
>CAZFUD010000038.1:16703-21847 GCA_964521705.1 uncultured Opitutaceae bacterium
CAGCCGGATTGCCAAATGAACCGAGTTTATATTCCTGGTCCTGAAATAGGTTGGCGTTTATGGAGCCGATCTCGACTTCATGGGATGCCGCGATTTCCGCTACCCGGGCTGGCGGCTCCTCATCGGAAAAGTCCCAAAGTGCATGGACGGCAACCAACGGGCAACAGGCCGTAACTTTGTTCACCACTCCCGCATCCGCGAACTTGTCGGCCGTATTGATCGCCGCTCCATCCTGGAGAAATTTTCCGAAACGCGTTCCCGTATCGGCGAAGCCCCAAGACGGAAGCTCGATCTTCAAGTGATCCAATGAGTCTAAAGCCAGCTCGCTCATTCAGATACTATAACAGGTCTAATGGAGATTAACCATAGACAGAGTGACAAATTATATATAAATAATGACACAATGAAAAGGGATGAATTCTACTACCTTCCTCGCCCAAAGGAATCTTCCCCATGGGATATAGAAATATTGGGAGCAGGCCAATCGAATATTGGCCCTAATCAGCCCTATCCATCCAAAATCCACCCAACAGGGTATCATTTCGACTGGGAGAAGGGTCGGACATTAACGGGATACCAGCTTGTTTACGTTACCCACGGAGCAGGAAGAATAGAGACTTCAGAAACGCCGATGCGTAATATCCAAGCGCCCTTCCTCATTCTCCTTTTCCCGAATATCTGGCACAGATATCGACCGACCCAGGAAAGAGGCTGGCAAGAAAGATGGGTTGGATTTGATGGCTCGCTTCCAAATCAATTACTGAAGGCGGGAGTCATAAGTCCGAGACGGCCTATCTTCGAAGTGGGTCATCATGACAGCATCCTCTCCCAGTTTCAGCTAGTTCTCGATGAAGTGAAAAACGAGGCCCTTGGATTTCGTCGTATCGCAGCCGCGTCGATATCGCAAATTCTGGCATTCGCCACCAGCCACTCATTACGAACCGAAGAAGAAAGCCAGCCGATGCGGGGCACGGTCCGCCAAGCCTGCTTCTTGTTGCGAGAACGCGTTGACCAAATTCTTTCGATCGAATCACTCGCGCAGGAGCTGAACGTTGGATACACTTATTTCCGCCGTACGTTCAAACGGTATACAGGTTTCAGCCCTAAGCAATACCACACGCAGCTAAGATTCGAACGCGTTAAACGCCTTCTTCGCGAATCCGACCTTTCAATCAGTGAAATAGCCGCTTTGCTGGGGTTTGATTCAACCTTCCATCTCTCTCAGTGGTTTAAGAAACTAGCCGATTCGCCTCCCTCTGGATGGCGAAAGCAAGCCAAACTTTCAGCTGAAGCCACCATCATCCCTAACCGATAGCGAACTGCCTATCGGTTGAAGAATTAGCCAAGAAAAGTTACGACAATCGCAAAGGTCATGAGCAAGGCTCCCGCCAATCGAAATAACATTACCCGTGGGCCCATCTTGCGCTCCGTATTGGCAAACCAATGTCCGATCAACCAGACAGCTACCACGCTCCACAATCCGCGCGAACTGTAGACGACGTTCATAGAGGTCGCGTCTCCAAATACGGCTAGTGCCGTCACTAGAGCCAGAGCTTGGGCTGTCATAAATGCGGACCCTCCCAGGAGCCACCGCCAAGCCGTACGTGGAATGGTCCGCAGCCCACGACTAAAGAGAGGAATGAATCCAAACGACAGCAATGCGCAAAACCCGAAGGTAAGAGGCAGGAAGTAGCCCACGCTCCATGTCGCGCCCCACTTCTGGACGAGAACGTCGAAAATCGAATAGGAAACGGCTGATAGGAATGCGATCGCGATCGTCACTATTGTCGCTTTCGATTGGTCGTTCGAGCCGCCGTTGGATGACGACTGGACACTCAAGAGACCAACAGCCAAGAACGTCATGACAGCCGACATCCACAGCTGCCAAGGGATCTCCACGGCAAGCAATAAGACACTGAGCCAGGCCACAATGATGGTCTTCACGCCCAAGGTTGGCGTGGCCACGGAAACATCCCCCTTTTCCAAAGCGAGCATCGTCAAGGCTTGGCCTCCGACGAACAAGGCGCCCGTCACCAGAGGCTGCCAGAGCTTTAGGGGATCGATCGTCCCTTCCCCAAAAGGCAGCAAGACCAGGAAACACGTCCCCGAAATGAAATTAGACACGAAGGTCGTTCGCCAGACGCCAACATTGAAAATAGTCGCCCGCTTGAAGAACATCATCGCCAACACGAAGGTGACACTGCTGAACAACGGAAATAGGAGATAGAGTTTCAAAGGCGAAGGATGACGCAGGGAGACAACGGTCTTTCGTCGATCGATGTCAATGGCGCAGATGGTCATCATTTTAACAGGGATGTCCTCGCAGTTGCGATGACAACAGGATCCCGCTAGCGCGGGAGCAAGGTTACTCTAGAGTAGCACAGGCATCCTGCCTGTTATCCTCACAGGCCAGTCGTCGCTCTCAGAGCTATGCCCGGTACGACTCGAAGCCTGTCCTACCATAGCATCTGCGCCATCCGTGAAATCTGTGGTTTTAAAAGCCCAGGCTCAATCTAGGATTTGACTGCTCTCTTCCTACCTGCTTAATACACTTCCAATGCCTCCTGAAAATCCCCCTCCCTCAGAAAACGCTCCTACTCACGAGTTCGAACGTGAACCCGTATCCAAAAACTCCCTAAAAGGGGCCAACAAATTCTGGGGCATGTATGCTGGCGAGCATGCGGCCGGAACCGAATTCATGATCGGGCCGCTCTTCCTGCTAAATGGCGTGAGCTTGCAAAACATCTTCTTCGGTTTGCTGCTGGGCAATCTCATGGCCGTTCTTAGCTGGCGCTTCATCTGCGCCCCGATCGCGACGGGAGCTCGCTTGACGCTCTACTTCCACTTGGAGAAAATCGCGGGAGAAAAGCTGGTCAAAGTCTACAATCTGGCCAACGGCATTCTCTTCTGCTTCCTCGCCGGGGCCATGATAACCGTATCCGCCACTGCAGTGGGGATTCCCTTCAACATGACCATGCCAGGGCTCGACGATCTGTACCCGAACAGCCTTTCCTTCGTTATCATAGCCCTCGCGGTTGGGGCTGTCATCGCTGTCGTCGCCTCGCTCGGATACGAAACGGTGGCTAAGTTCGCTAACATCGCGGCACCCTGGATGGTTCTGGTGTTCCTCGCCTGCGGCATCGTTTCCTTCAAGCAGCTCGGGACTTCCGGCTGGGATGAGCTCAATGCCCTTTGGACGGAATCCATCGCCTTTGCCCAGGGCGGCCAGGAAGGCGGAACGATGGGATTCTGGAGCGTTTTCCTGTTCGCCTGGTTCTGCAATGCCGCCATGCACATAGGCATGTCGGATCTTTCCGTTTTCCGATTCGCCAAGAAAGCCAGCTATGGATGGGCCTCTGCGGCGGGAATGTATATTGGCCACTACATGGCTTGGATCGCGGCGGCTTTCATGTTGGCCGCCCAAATCAAATTGCAACAGGACTCTAATCCGGTTCCCGGCCCTATGGCCAGCAGCGCAGCCGGTCTTGCTGGGATTATTTGCGTCGTGGTCGCGGGATGGACCACCGCCAATCCCACCATCTATAGGGCGGGACTCGCATTCCAGGCGATTATCCCCGAGGCGTCTCGGTCTAAAGCTACCCTCATAGCCGGTCTAGTTGCCACCCTTGCCAGTATCTTCCCTGCCTTCGCTTGGAAACTTCTCGGCTTTGTAGGTATCTACGGAACGATCCTAGCGCCAATAGGCGCCATCATCTATTTCGACTGGCACGTTCGCTGCAAGGGGAACGCGGATACGTTGCATCAAACCAAACCAGCCTCCCCTTTCAACATGGCTGTCCTTTTCGCGTGGCTCCTGCCGGTGGGAGTAGCCCTCTATTTTATTCAAGCTATCGGAATCGATCCCTGGTACTTCCCCCTTCCTTGCTGGATTGCTACCGGCCTGCTCTACATCGCCTTCAATCGGAAAACCACTAATGCCTAACTTTCTTCGATCATGAAACTCGTATTGAAATCCTTATCACGCATCGGTCTGCTGCTAACCGCGGCCCCCTGTTTCTTGCATCTCTTTGATGCCCTCAGTCTTTCCCAAACAAAATTGCTCATGGTCATCGGTATGGTCCTTTGGTTCGCCACCGCCCCGATCATCCAAAAAGAGCGCCACGCCTTCGCCCACCACGAAGATCAGGATAATATATAGCGATTGGCGGTTAGCGGATTCTTTTGAGGCAGGGAGGACCGTCTCGGTTCTCCAAATCGTTTGAAATTTCAAATCAACAGGGATGCAACCTGCAGGGCCAGCAGGAAGGAAACAAGCTAACACAGGCAAGATGCCTGTTCTACTTCTGCGATATCTGCGGGCAGCAAATTCAGTTGGACCCACGGATCCTAGGCCATCCTGCTCCCGCACAAGCGGGATCCCTGTTAAACAGATCATCCAACCTCAAATTTCCTATGAAACGAATCATCATCATTGCTCTCCTTACTCTGGCTGCGGTCCCTTTAACAGTCGCTCAATCCGTATCCACCGGACCAAACATCATTATCATTTTCACCGATGACCATGGCTGGGCTGATCTCGGCGCCATCGGTGTCCGCGACGATGTGAAAACGCCGCACACGGATCGTCTCGCCCGCATGGGTACGCTTTTCACATCCGGATATGTAACTGCCCCCCAGTGTCGGCCATCTCGGGCTGGCCTTCTGAGTGGCCGCTATCAAAATCGCTTCGGACTCGAGCACAATGGCAACAACGGATATCCGTGGAGCGAATACACGATTGCCGAGCGATTGCGAGACGCTGGCTATGTTACTGGCCATTCGGGAAAGTGGCACTTGCACGGAAACGTGGACAGTACGGGCAAGCTTCCCGATGGGTCCGACGCCAGCCCGGAAGTTATCAAAGCGGGAATCGCTAACGGGCTCGGCATCGATGATCCTGGTATGGCCCAACATCATGGGTTCACCGAGCATTTTACTGGTAGCATAAATCGATACATCGCGACGCACTCGCCCGATGGAAAGCACCTTGGTGGGATCGTCAGGTATGATGACGATCGATACCGTATTGATGTGCAAGCAGAATGGTCAGCCGATTTCATTCGTCGCAATGCCGCCAAACGCCGCCCGTTCTTTCTCTACACCGCATTCTACGCTCCTCATGTACCGCTGGAAGCGCCGCCAGA
>CAZFUD010000038.1:21857-25873 GCA_964521705.1 uncultured Opitutaceae bacterium
GCGGCGAAAAGCCCTCGCAATGCTTTCAGCGATCGATGATGGCGTGGGTTTGATTCTCAAAGCGCTCGAAGATGAAGCGGCGGACAAGAATACTCTGATCTTCTACATAGGCGACAACGGAGCTCCCCTAAAAATTCACAAATGGGACCAGCCTGGCAACGGCGCCGGATGGAACGGTTCCCTCAATGAACCGTGGACAGGTGAAAAAGGCATGCTTACGGAAGGTGGAATCCGCGTCCCCTTTATCGCCTATTGGCACGGGCGCATTCCCGCCGGCCGCATCGAAGAGCGAGCTGTCATCTCCATGGATGCCGTGGCCACCTCTCTAGTAGCAGCGGGGTTGCCATTGGACGATCGAATTGATGGCGTCGACTTGCGTCCTTACGTCACCGGAGTCAAAACGGGCCAAATTCACAATGCCCTCTACTGGCGCTGGGCTGGGCAGTACGCGATTAGATCCGGAGATTGGAAATACCTCAAAGCGGGTAATCGCGAGTACCTATTCAATCTAGCTTCCCCGAATCATGAATACATAAACCTGCTAGAACAACAGCCCGACATAGCCAAGCGCCTCAAGCGCCAACTCATCGCCTGGTCAGAGGAGCTCTACGAACCCGGGTTCGACCATCCCGTTGGCTACCGCGGGGATCCCTACTATGATTTCTATCTCGATGGAAAGCCCGCTCAAATACCCAACGCGATGCTGGGCGAATAGCTGTACGCAGAAAGTTTTCGCGAAAGATACAATGGGCTTCCAGTCGTACCGAGGATAGCTCGGAGAGCGACGACTGCGATGACGCAACACTCTCCTGACACAGGCAGAATGCCTGTGCTACTCTTTATTATGGCCGCTTAGCTTTTGACACGACCCGATTGTAATACAAGCGACCGCAGTCCAAAATCAACAGTTACATTGGAAGCCCATTGATTCTACGGAACGATTACCACAACGTACCCTAATTCCTTTCGTTCTATCATGAAACGCATCACCTCGATTATTTTGACCCTACTTGCGGCGAACTCCTGGCTATTCGCCGATCACCCAAACATTCTCTATATCTTCACTGACGACCAAAGCATTCGGACTATCAGCGCCTACACTGAGGCCCAGCCCTGGATAGAGACTCCCAATATAGACGCATTAGCTGAGAAAGGCCTGCGATTCCGGTACAGCTACACGGGGGCGAAGTGCGTCCCGTCTCGGGGCAACGCCCTAACCGGCATGCTCCAATTCAACTACGACCGTGAGACGCCCTACTGGACAACTCACTTCCGGTCGCAAGGCTACTACACGGGCATCATAGGCAAATGGCATTGGGACGTGCCCCGCTACAAAGAGGCCTGGGATTGGTCGGCTGTGTGGGAACATCACCTTCCTGAGAACGGAAAGAACTACTATTGGGACCAGTCCCTCCGCATCAACGGGGAAGAGGATATGCCCCTAGAGCAGTACAGCACGGACGCCTATACAGATCTAACGATTCAGTTCCTCGAGGAACGGGCAGCGAAACCCGACCAGCCTTGGTACTTCTGGCTATGCTATGGAGCCGTTCATGGACCTTACACACCGGCAAATCGGCACATCGGGAAACTCAAGGAGGCTCCCGAGATGGTCTATCCGAAAGACATTTTTCCGCCTCGCCCCGACAAGCCCGAGCACATGGTCAACCTCCAGACCAACCCACCCCACCCTGACACGGGTAAACCTATGAAAGGCGACAAGACTTTGGACGACGTAGTGAAGACGTACCATGAAGCGGTTATGGCCATCGACGAGGGCGTTGGCCGTATCATGAAGAGCCTGGAAGCAACTCGCCAATTGGAAAATACGGTGGTGGTATTCACGTCGGACCAAGGCTATGCTTGGGGACACCACGGCTTTAATCTGAAGATCGCCCCCTACGATGCTAACTTGCTCGCTCCTCTTATCGTCCATTGGCCAAGTAAGGTGCCCGAGAATACACGGACATCTGTACCCGTTAACGGGGTCGACCTAATCCGGACCTTCCACAGCCTGGCCGAAATCGAGCCCGCAGTGAAATTGGATGGACGCGACCTGACAGAGCTCCTACTCCATCCGGAATCTCGGAGCTGGGATGATAAACCAGTGCTGCAAACCTACACAGGAAACATCTATGGGGAGAAACAGCTAATAGAGGAGCTCAAGAAAGCCCGAAAGACTGGAGAATGGGAGAAATTCAATACCCACAAAACAGGGATCAAGGCCTGGGTGATGGTAAGGCGTGGCAAGTACAAATACATCCGTTACATGTATCAAGATTACTTAGACGAACTATACGATTTAGAGGCAGATCCCGAAGAATTATACAACCTATCAGTGCATCCTGATTACCATGATACGAAACTGAAAATGCGTGCTCTGCTAACCAAAGAGCTGAAAAAAGGCGGAGCTAAGTTCCTTCCATTGCTCCCGGTGCCAAAACAGCCATATTGATCAGTTACCTATCGATTTAGCATCGCTGCGCTGGATAACTACGCTCTGCTAGGGGCGAGGATCGCTTCACTGCGTTTAGCGGCAGGTTTAGATTCAGATGCGAACCTTCCGACTTTGGTAGCGGGCGATCTCCGAGCACCCAACTTAAAAAAAGTAGCGCGGGCACCCAGCCTGTTCAGAATTAAAGAGGAAACAGGCTGGAAGCCTATTATACCTTTTGTGGGCACTAGGCTTGTGCCGCTGTAGCTGGGCAAGGGAGGATAGCGTCCGATATCTTAACAGGAATGGATCAACTAACGCTTGGGCAAAAAGCGAGATCGCGTGATATTTCCCCAGTCTCCATGCCATGGTTGGATTTAAACCACACACGCTCCGCATCAATGAGACTAAGCAGCGCTATAGGAGTCCCGCAAATCGACGACGCCAGCTTAGTCAGATCATCAAACAACTCTTCAGCATCTGTATCCAGGATTTCATAGCGATACAGGGCATCCAGACGGATGTATTTCGTTATCTGGCTTAGGAACAACTTCCATAAGAAAAGAATGAAACAGGGTTAAAACCCTCACGGGTACCCATTAAAAATCACAAAAATCAGTTTAGAAACAGATTCCAAGCTCGGAATCACCTACTTTTTATCGCTAGGCCTGGGAAATTCCGTTTTGACGGAGTCTTCAAGCCGATTATCCCGTCGATGCTCTTCCTCTACTCTTTTCAACAAGCTCGACCTGGCAACAATTGTCGTTCAGCTTAATCTACAATTCGCATCCCCCGCCCTACATTAACTTTCATTATAAACCAAGGAGCCTTTGTCATGACCCATCGACGCAATTTCATCAAGACCGCAAGCGCGGCTACAGCCGCAGTCTCCTTCCCTACCATTATTCCACGCCACGTTCTGGGGGGTCCCAATTTCGTGGCCCCATCAGACAAGGTGAACGTCGGAATTGTTGGCGCTGGGGGACAAGGCCGACACAACACCCTTCAGTTGCTGCCGCTGGACGATGTGCAAGTGACCGCCATCGCCGATCCAGCGGAATATTGGGACCTCAATTCATTCTACTACAAAGCGTTAGCGGGACGCGGACCGGTAAAGGATATAATCGAAGAACACTACCAGGAAAAGACACCAAATTTCAAAGTCGCCGAATACTTAGACTTTCGGGAAATGCTGGAAAAGGAAACCGCGCTCGACGCCGTCCTTTGCGCTACACCTGATCACACCCATGCCTTCGTCGCGGCCAATTCCATGCGAGCGGGCAAACACGTCTATGTGGAGAAGCCGTTGGCTCATAATCTTTGGGAAAATCGCAAACTTGCGAAGATCGCTAAAGAGACGGGCGTCGCCACGCAAATGGGCAACATGGGACACAGCTCGGAAGGGATCCGTCAGGTCGTTGAGCTGCTGCGGGCTGGAGCGATTGGCGAGGTAAAAGAGTCTCACTCCTGGTGCCATGCTACTCGTTGGACCAATGGCTTGACCGGCCTTCCGCTTGGGACTTCGGTTATGCCGGTCGGTTTCGATTGGGACCTATGTCTCGGTCCATGAGAAGAAATGCCC